>CAZGJY010000021.1:0-10535 GCA_964525725.1 uncultured Methanosarcinales archaeon
CCGGGCGACAAGCGCCGATGTGAACGCCGCCGCAGTCGACGGTCTCACGAACGAAATCATAAAAGAAGTCGAAGAGCGATTCACAGAATTCTATCCCAACGTTGAAAATATCCAAGACATCATCGAAAAGCAGCTTGTCAAGAAAGGCATGTACGAGCTTGCGAAAGAATACATTCTCTACCGCGCAGAGCGACAGCGACTCCGTGACGAACAACGCAAAGCGAACATCGAGAAATCGGTGCTTGGAAAACTCACAGTCAAGAAGCGAGACGGCCGCGTCGTCCTCTTCGATCTCAAACGTATCAAAGACACACTCAAGCGCGCAGCGAAAGGTTTCGAGCGAGAGATCAACGTCGACATCATCTGCAAAGAAGTTGTCAACAATATATATGATGGTATAACGAGCGTCGACATCGAGAAAGCGCTCATCATGGCGACGAACGCCTTCATCGAGAAAGATCCAGCGTACAGCCAAGCATCCGGACGTCTCTTCCTCCAGAAAATATACAAAGAAGTCATGGGACGATCGATATCCCAAGAAATGCTCCCCTTCTCATATCGCGAAGCATTCGTCGATAACATCAAGAAAGGCGTCAAAGCGAATATCCTCGACAAACGATTGTTAGAATTTGATCTCAACAAACTTTCCTACGGCATGCAGCTCGATCGTGACGATCTGCTCCAATACATGGGATTGCAGACACTCTACGAGCGATATTTCGCACGAATTGGAAAAGCGCAGATAGAAATGCCGCAGTCGTTCTGGATGCGCGTCGCAATGGGGCTCGCGCTCAACGAAAAAGACAAAGAGCAGAAAGCGCTTGAGTTCTACAACGAAATCTCAGCGATGCGATACGTTCCCTCGACGCCGACACTCTTCCATTCAGGAACGAGTATGCCGCAACTTTCATCGTGTTATCTCACGACGGTCATGGACGATCTCCATCACATCTTCAAATCATACTCCGACAACGCACAGCTCTCAAAATGGTCTGGCGGACTCGGCAACGATTGGACAAACATCCGTGCAACGGGTGCGTGGATCAAGACGACGCAAGTCGAATCGCAAGGCGTCGTACCATTCCTCAAGATAGCGAACGACGTCACAGCGGCGATCAACCGCAGCGGCAAGCGCCGTGGCGCAACGTGTGCATATCTAGAAACATGGCATCTCGACGTCGAAGAATTCCTTGATTTGCGAAAGAACACTGGCGACGAACGACGCCGAACGCACGACATGAACACGGCGAACTGGATTCCTGATCTTTTCATGAAGCGCGTCCTTGCCGACGAGAACTGGACACTCTTCTCACCAGAAGAAGTTCCTGACCTTCACCACACATACGGCGCAGATTTCGAGCGACGATACACAGATTATGAGCGAAAAGTGCAGAACGGCGAGATCAACAAACACAAAGTCATCTCAGCGAAGAAACTCTGGCGAAAGATGATCTCGATGATCTACGAAACAGGCCATCCTTGGATCACATTCAAAGATGCTTGCAACGTGCGCTCACCGCAAGATCACGTCGGCGTCATCCACAGTTCGAACTTGTGCACAGAGATAACGCTCAACACATCTGCCGACGAAACGGCTGTCTGTAATCTCGGTTCGATCAACCTCGAGCGATTCATAAAAGACGGAAAGCTCGACGAAGATGCGCTCGCGAAAACGACGAAGCTTGCAATGCGGATGCTCGACAATGTCATCGACATCTGTTTCTACCCGACAGCTGAAGCGAAGAACTCGAACATGCGCCATCGACCAGTCGGTCTTGGCATCATGGGCGTTCAAGATATGTTCTTCAAGCTCAATCTACCGTTCGATTCGCCAGCAGCGCTGCAGACGACTGACGTCGTCATGGAATTCATCTCCTTCCATGCAATCCTCTCGTCGAGCGAACTCGCCAAAGAGAAAGGCAAGTACGAATCGTTCAAAGGTTCCAAGTGGGACCGCGATCTCTTCCCGATCGACACTGTTGCTATGCTCGAAGAAGAGCGCGGCATGAAAATCCCCGTCAATCGCGAAGAGCGCATGAACTGGGCACTCGTCCGAGCGCACGTCAAGCAGCACGGCATGCGAAATTCGAACTGCATGGCGATCGCGCCGACAGCGACAATCTCGACAATCGTCAATTGCTATCCATGCATCGAGCCGGCGTACAAAAACATCTACGTCAAATCGAACATGAGCGGCGAATTCACGTATGTCAATTCATATCTCGTCGCAGACCTCAAGAAATTGAGCCTGTGGAACGACGAAATGCTCGACCAGCTCAAGTACTTTGACGGAAACGTCGCGCTCATCGCCGGAGTTCCCGACGAGATCAAGCGAAAGTACAAAGAGTCGTTCGACGTCGACCCGAAAGTCTTCGTTGATCACACTGCGATCCGCGCAAAATGGATCGACCAGAGCCAGTCGCACAATGTCTTCATCAAAGGAACGTCTGGCAGCCAGATATCCGAAGCATACATCTATGCATGGCAGATGGGTCTCAAGACAACATACTACTTGCGAACACTTGCCGCATCGCAGATCGAGAAATCGACGCTAGACGCAGCAAAGTTCGGCTTCACTCAGAAGCGCGAGTACACAGGTCAAGCAACCGCTGCAGCAGCCGCGGCGACAACAGCGCCAGAGCCTGTCGCACCGGTCATCAATAACACCGGATCATCAACGACAACGATCGGCGGCGTCAAGCTGTGCAAGATACTTGATCCCGACTGTGAGGCATGCCAGTAAAGATTAATTTTTTCTTTTTACTTTACCAATTTGTGACTTACGATGGAGAAAAAATCTCAAGTAGACTTGGGCGGAATTATCACTTTAGTCTTATTTGTCGTCATTGCGGTTCCTTTACTTGGTGCTTTATTTTCTGCACTAGGTGCAGTTAGTCACAATAGTGAATGTGCTCCAGAAATTGCCCAAGTTGCTGATTTGTCCAATCAAATAAATGCGGTAAAGGCTCAAGCATCGGTAGCCGTTGATAACTATAATACTTGTGCAAATAATTACAATGAACTCATAAAAACAAATATTACTAAGCAAGATTTTACTGACATACAAAATACGTTGGAAAATACTAACTTGTACATAAACAATATTAACTCAAAACTTGATTTGCTGCAAAACCAATCTATTTCGTTTAACAAAACAACAATCTATAATTTTAATCTCTCTTTAGCCTTGAATTTCATATTGAGCTTAGAGGTTTTGAGCTTCGTGTTCGTGAAAAATGAATTCTTGCAGTGGATATGGAGCATTACTTTTGGGAGAAAGCAAAAACATCATAAAGCAAAGCAAGAACCTGAAGAAAAGAAAGAAGATTAAACTGGGGAAACAGACATGACAATCATCAATAATTCAAAAACAGATCCGAACAAAATCTTGCCGATGACATACAAATGGGCAAGAGAACACTACAAGAGCGGCGTCGCCAATAATTGGACGCCGGAAGAAGTCTCGATGCAGAAAGACGTCGAGCAATGGAAGTCCGACACAGTCCTCTCTGACACTGAACGTCGGTTGATACTCTGGAACCTCGGCTTTTTCTCGACGGCAGAATCACTGACGGCGAACAATATTGTACTCGCAGCATATTCCCACGTCACGAATCCAGAAGCGCGACAATACATGTTGCGCCAAGCATACGAAGAAGCAGTCCACACGGACACGTTCATCTATTGCTGCGACACGCTCTCGCTCGATCCCGAAGAGATCTACAAAATGTATCAGACAATCCCGTCGATCAAAGAGAAAGATGATTTTGTCGTCGAAATAACAAAATCAGTTTTCGAAGAAGGATTCAACACTGTCGGCACAGTCAACATCCAGAAATTCCTACGAGACCTCATCGGTTTCTACGTCATCATGGAAGGTATCTTCTTCTACGCCGGATTCGCGATGATCCTCGCGCTCAAGCGACAGAACAAGATGGTCGGCATCGGAGAGCAGTTCGAATATATCATGCGCGACGAATCGCTGCACCTTGCATTCGGCTGCGACCTTATCAATACAATCAAAGCAGAGAACCCAGGAGTCTGGACAGAAGCGTTCGCCGCCGAAATCCTCGCACTCATCAAGAAATCCGTCGAGTTCGAGAAGAACTATGCGCGCGACGCATGCCCGCAAGGTCTGCTCGGTATCAACGCAGAGCAATTCGTCAAATACGTCGAATATATCGCTGATCGCAGACTTGAGCGCATCGGTCTGCCGAAGACATACAACACTGAAAATCCGTTCCCTTGGATGAGCCAATCGGTCGACCTCTCGAAAGAGAAGAATTTCTTCGAGACACGAGTCACGGAATACCAGACGAGCGGAAATTTGAAATGGGATTAATTTTACTGATTCTCTGAGAAATCAAGATAAATCAGGTTAATTTTTAATCACATTCTTCTTTTCTATTATTTTCCGCATTTTCCGTGTCTATCCGCACAAGAAAAAAGGAAAATCCTTAGAACAAATGAACATCGTCCAGATAAACGAATCGCAACTGCAAGAAGTCAAGGACGTCTTGCATGAAACATGGCTCGATACATACAGCCACATCTATCCACGGGAAGCCGTCGACATCATCACATCGACATGGCATTCGCTGCAGAATCTCTCGCAACAAGCGAAAGACCCGCGATTCTATTTCGCCGCAGCCATGCGCGACGGCAAGATCACCGGCGTTGTGACAGCGAGACTGGACGACGATCAGAGCACAGTTCTTATCCATCGGCTCTACGTCCTTCCAAAATTCCAAGGTCAAGGAACCGGCGCAGCAATGCTCAACGCAGCGGTCGCGCACTTTCCGAATGTGAAACGGCTCACACTCGAAGTAGAATCAGCGAACGAGAAAGCGCGAGCATTTTATGTCCTCGGCGGATTTCGCGTCATCGGGCAATCAGAAGAAAAAGTCGCCGGCATAAAAACAACAATCATCCAGATGCAGAAAGACTTGTGATATGTTTGATTGACCTTTCTCATCCAATTACATTTTTAACTTGCACAAATCTCCTAACGGCATGCTTCATTACATGAAACTCAATGCGTCACCTTACGAACGTATTGTAGCTGGGACCAAAACGATAGAAATCCGCCTCTACGACGAAAAACGGCAAGCAGTCAACGTTGGCGATCAAATAGAATTCGCAAAGCTGCCTGATCTGCGCGAAAAGATAAGAGTCAATGTTCTTGCATTGCACAAATATAAGACATTCCGTGATCTCGCATCTGACTTAGGGCTCAAAGACCACGCAGCGAATCCGACAGACACAATTGACGAGTGGGTAAGAAACTGTTATACAGTATACTCACCAGAAGAAGAGCAGAAATACGGTGTCGTCGGAATAAGGATTAAATTGGTTTAATGGTAGTTGAGCGATAGCTATATATATCCGTCAAGCGAGAAAATCCCAATAACACATGTTCAATATTCCTCGAAGAGCTAAAGTTGTCCTTGCCGGATGCATATTATCGGCTGCAGCCGCTTTTACCACACTTCATGAGGTAACCTTTTCTTCAAACGAATTGACGCCGAAAGGTCAAACTGCATTATTCGAACAAGCAAAAAAGGAAGCACTTGTTGTCCAAGAAAGAACATTAAATAATATCAAGCGCGAGATAGAAGCAGCCAGAAATCCAGCTTGGCGAGACCCAGTACCAACAAGCACGGATTATCAGTTGCTGCTAAACGATTATCGTGATCTTGCAAATGAGCATTCTATCACTCCTTTTGGTTCAATGAATTACTATCATCTGCAGACATATGGGTGGGATTGCATCGACTATTTTTTTCAAATCGTAACATTTGCAGGAAGATTGCAGCACTCAATAGATATGAACAGTGCTTCGGTAACTGAAGCGCAAGTTCGTAAATTTGATGATTCACAGTCTTCATTGATACCGGAAGAATCATGTTATATTGCACAAACAGGAATCAATAATTTGAATCTTCGCATAAAATATTTAACAAACTCGAGCAGTGCGTTTTCAGATCCGAAGCTTGTACCATTCGAGAAGAAGTTGCTCAAAGGATTTGTGCCGGGTCTCAACCAAATAGTCGAATCATTGCGGCAATCAGAAACAGATTTGCAAAAACTCCATCCTTTGCTCATAAAAAAGAAATTGCAAGCGAAGACACAAGTGGAAAGTCTCATTGAAAGCATAACGAAACTTTCGCATGACATTCAAGCATTGTGATTCTTGCTTGATTTTCCGAATTAAAGCTCACTGCTCATACAGAATAGATAAATACGTCCCCGCCCACAATTCAAAGTCAGGGATCCGGCGAGGATCTGCGAGTGCAACCCGGTATGATTCTTCAAACAACGTTTCGCATTTAGCAACAACGGGGTTGCTCTGCGCTGTTTGCGCTCGTCCAATCCGAGAATAATTCGTCGGTGATCTAACGAGTGGATGAACTTTTTCATAGAAACTGCGCATTGTGTCTGTCGTCAGATGTTCTACGTGGATCCGCCACGCATCTTTGCACTTTCTAACCAGACCTTCCTGTTCAAGATCTTCGATAATATCGCTGCACGTCATTCCCGCGTCACAAACAAAACCCATACTTTTTGACCGTGCAAATTCTCTATTTATTAGTTATGAGCATACATATGCACATACCTGAGCTGATATTGCGGCCCACGCGAAAATAGGATCAGAACTTTGATTCACATATAATCTGTTCAATGCACATATATCTTTCTAAACATTTAAAAACGCACTTCTCGTCTACACAGCTACAAATGGCACATCACAATAAAGAAGGTCACAATTCAGAAGTGCACGCACAGCGTGAAGCGCACCGAAAAGAGCAGCTCCAAGCGAATTTCAAGAAGCGTATGAAGACGTTCGGCATTTGGGCGGTGTGCGTTCTCGTTCTCGTAGTCGTCGGTTGGATGCTCTGGGGACTCAGCGCAACATCCACTGGTGGTTTGCCGGCACTCCTCGTCAACCAGGTCGGACCGACAGATCATTGGGTCGGCAACAACCAATCCCACGTTCTCATTGTCGAATACAGCGACTTCCAGTGTCCTGCCTGTGCAGCATACTATCCACTAGTCAAAGCGGCGATCGCGAACAAGAGTTCTGAATTCGAATTCGTCTACCGAGACTTCCCGCTCAAACTCATCCACGCGCACGCAGTCGAAAGCTCGCGCGCAGCAGAAGCAGCAGCGCTCCAAGGAAAATTCTGGGAGATGCACGATCTTCTCTTCGACCGGCAGAAAGAATGGGAGACTGCGACAAATCTCGAAGATGTCTTTGCGACATATGCACAGCAGCTCGGCATGGACGAAGCTAAATTCCGTGCAGATTATAACTCACCGCAAGTCGCAGCGAAAGTCGAGAATGACTACGAGAGCGGCGTAAGATACAATATCCAGGCGACGCCGACATTCTTCCTCAACGGTCAGCCGATCCAATTCTCGTCATACGACGAATTGGCTGCGCTCATCGATCGATACAGCAAGTAGTTTTATAGTTTTGCTGCACGTAATTTTCATATTTCTTTTTCATATATGTTTTTTCTTTTCTTTTTCTTCTTGACCCTTTTCATTTTTTTTCATTTTTTATTTATTTCTCGCATAACATCTGCCGTCGCAAAGATGAAATCATGTGCTTTGTGTGCGTCAAGCGTCTTGTGCGTCTTCAATTTCCCTTGCGCGCAGACGAAATATTTGCCATCCATATATCGATACAACTCGGCAACATTCGCTGCGCATAATCCGCCGGCAAAACCAGCGCGCGTTGTCGGCAGATGCTTCTCGGCAAGAGACAGATACTTTTTGACCTGTGCCGCCGTTTCAACAGTCAGCTCATTTCCAACACCGCCGCTCGGATCGATGAGACAATAGTCGATTCCAACATCGGCATACGCTGAGATTTTTTGCTCGAACGAATAAAAATCTGTGAGCGTTTCCTTGGGGCATTGCAAGACGACATTGATGCCGTATGATTTGATCCGAGAAAATATGTTCGGCGATGGCCAAGCATTGTTGAGCTGGATGATGTTCGGATTGACGCCAGCGAACGAGAGCATTTGATCAATCTCAGACATCAGGATATCAGATCCAAGATCGCCGGATGCAACTCTTGTATCGCTGCAACAATGATAATGGACGGATGAGAGTCCCGCAGCTCGAATGACTCTGCCAAGACCATGCGCCCCTGGATTTTGATTTCCGGCAATATGCGGCTCTTGAATATTCCCTGAGCAGCACAAAATATTTTGAGAAATATAGATACCGCACTTTCGCTCGAGGGAATGCAGATAAGCGGCAGTCGTTTCGTCTTTGACGCCTGTCACGCCGATATAGACCGGTTTCATTTGATCCCTCCGCGATTCTCTTCTTCATCTGCTTCTGCTGCAGGAATCTTTGCGCGCTGCTGCGATCTCCTGTTGATCTCAGATTTGATATCGTGCAGTTTGTCTGCGCACATGATGTGCATCTGCGCGTACGATAGTTCAACGTCAACAGTGCCGCTCTGACCCTGCGCCCATCGCGCAGCAGTATATTGCGGTCCATAATTTCCACGAATCGCGTGATACAGAACTGGCGCCGTCAGCGAAACAAACTTTTTCGAGTCGTGCTCATCTTCCGGTTTGAGTTTGACAATCGATTCAACGACATTCAGATACTCTTGGATTCCCTGCGCATTGAAATCGATCGGAAACCGATATTCGCGCGTTTCGCCGCTCTCGCCAAAACGCAGATCAAGTTTACCGAGCGTTTGGTTGCGGATCGAAAGATATCGTAGATTTGCTTGAGCACCCGACTTATCAACGTCGAGTCCCATCGCAGCGACGCCAAGATGTGCATTTGCGACGCCGCTGAGCGCTTCAAGACTGCGCGCATCTCCTCCGACGAATGGATCGCTCGTTCCGCTATACTCAGTCGCATCACTCGGCAGAAACGTCAGACTATCTCCGCCGCAGTCGACAAAGAGCATGTGTGTGAATCCATATTGTTGCGCAGCTCGCTTGATTGCGCCACGCAGCGAACCGATGTTATATCCATCGCCGACGCGTTGCCCGAAATAGAGGATGCTTTCGCCCAAGACTCTGGCGAGCTGCGCTTCGCAGTATCTTCGTCTCGGCCCGAGATCTGCAAACGAACTGTCAGGATGTATCCACGCGGCGCTGTCGTGCACACGTGTGCCGCCGACAATCTGTTCGATTGACTGAGATTTTATCGAACCAAGTGTCGCGTCGATCCCTTGCGCCTTTGCCATGAAATACATCGACGTCGCGTTCACGACGTCAAGTCCGCCGCCGAGACCTGCAATGAGCATATTCGTTTTTCCAGCAGTTGCACGTTTGCCATACTCTGCGGCAATGTCAAGTCGTAATTGTTCTATGCTGCCTTCGTTGCGGTTGCCAGCCTGATTTTCTAGATTATTGGAGTCTCTCATAGAAAAAAGAGCGACCGTCAACAAGTTATACTTTATCCATTAGCTATATATATCAGCTTATACTTATTTGCCTCAAAATAGTCAGTGCAAAGTCAGTAAACACGCAAATGAAACGAAAACTCATCCAACTCTCACCGACGACACTCGTCGTATCGCTGCCGAAAGAGTGGACAACGCAGCAACGGCTCAAGAAAGGTGCATATCTCGACGTCGTGCCGCAAGGCAATACACTTCTCGTCAAGGTGGGAGAGCAATCGCAGCAACAGCACAAAGCCGCAAAAATAACGATGAGCGGATCGAAGAATCGTGACGCGCACAATCTCATCGACTGGTATAAAGTCACAGCAGCATATGTCGCAGGCTGCTCAAAAATTGAATTGACATTCCCGGACAAAACATCAGCCGCGGCTGCAGATAAATTTCCCTCAAAATTCCCCGGAATGATTGCTGAGCAGACCTCTGAGAAACGAGTCTTGCTCCGTGACATCGGCGCAGATGTCGTCGACATAGATAAAATAGCGCAGAAAGTATTTCATCTTCTGGTTTCGCTTTCCCAAGAAATCCCTGACGCCGCCGTGCGTAAGAAAAAAGATTATCTTATCAACAGTTATGTCGCGCTCGGTCTGCGACAGCTGCGCATGCAATCATATGATATTTTGACGTGGTCCGGCCTTTTCTATAATCTCGAGCAACTCGGAGATCTGCTTGTCACAAGCAAGACGAAAGATGAATCGCAGATAAAAGATTTGCAGATCCTCTATCTCTCATTTGCACAAGAACAACTGCTCAAAATAATCACAGCCGCAAAAAACGACAATCCGCTCCATCAACAGATTCTCGCGTGCGCGCAGAGCATCCAGCAAGTACGATCAGATTTCACAAGCGAATAAAAGAAAATAGCCCCGGTCAGATTTGAACTGACGTCACCAGAGTCAGAGTCTAGTATGCTTGACCACTACACTACGGGGCTACTGATGCACCGGAACAAAACACCCTTTAAAAAATATTTCCGCGCAGACATTTTTCTTGGGCGATTACTGCGAATGCTCGCTTTAATTTGCGGCAAAATCGATGTTTCTTTCCGGATTAAAGGATAACTTATGGAAAATTGTTGCACATTCTTTATAAA
>CAZGJY010000022.1:0-10404 GCA_964525725.1 uncultured Methanosarcinales archaeon
AGTATGCATTTTTATAAACCGACTATCCATCCACCGTTCATCCACAACTTTATGGTCGACGATACAACTATGGACGCAATTAAAGGCACAACTATGGGTAGTGCGTCATCAAAAACGCCAATCATTGAGCGGTTATCAGATTGCACGTATCGTATCGCTGGCACTGCAATGAGTGCACCTGTCCATATTTATGCGACGCCGAACATTCTTGAAAAATTAAAAACTGACAAATCGCTTATTCAAGCGATGAACATGGCAAAATTACCAGGGATTGTCGGGCAATCCATCGTTATGCCTGATGCGCATCAAGGCTATGGGTTTCCGATCGGCGGCGTCGCTGCATTTGCGTTTGACGGCGGCATCATATCTCCTGGCGGAATCGGTTTTGATATCAATTGCGGTATCCGTTGCGAAGCGACGAATTTGACTGAATCACAAGTCAAGCCAAAGCTTGCACAGTTGCTTGATGCAATTTTTGCAAAAATTCCCGTCGGGCAAGGCGGCGAATCACGATTCCATCGTTTGAGTCATACTGAGCTTGATATTGTTCTGACTAAAGGATTGCAATGGGCGAAAGACAAAGGATATGCGACGCAAGATGATATCGATCGCTGCGAAGCGGGCGGTTGTGTCGCTGGCGCAAATCCACTCAAGGTGTCGCCGACAGGAAAAGCGCGCGGTAAGAATCAGCTCGGCACGCTTGGTGGCGGCAATCATTTCATCGAGATCCAAGTTGTCGACGAGATTTATGAAGCGCAGACTGCTGCTGCATTCCGGATCACTGGCGTTGGTCAAGTTCTCATCATGGTTCATTCTGGCTCGCGCGGAGTCGGTCACCAGACTTGTTCTGAGTATCTGCGCAAGATGGAAGATGAATTCACAGCGATCGCTGATTCTCTTCCTGAGCGGGATCTGCTCTATGCGCCGCTTGACTCACAAGTCGCGAAAGATTATTTTGCGGCGATGTGTGCTTGTGCAAACTTTGCGTGGACAAATCGTTTCTTGATGGCACGCAGTGCGCGAGAAGCGTTTGTCGAGGTTTTTGGTCATTCTGGTCAAGTGGGGCAATCAGCTCTGGGTCTTTCTGTCGAAATCAAGCCTATCTACGATGTGGCTCATAATATCGCGAAGCGAGAGACTCATGTCGTTGACGGCGTCAAAATGGACCTGCTTGTGCATCGGAAAGGCGCGACGCGTGCGTTTGCTGCAGGTCACGATGAGCTTCCTGCTGTTTACAAATCGACTGGCCATCCTGTTTTGATTCCTGGTTCGATGGGAACGTCGAGCTATATTCTCGTCGGTACTCCAAAAGGTATGGCGGCAACATTCGGGTCGACTGCGCATGGTTCAGGTCGTATAATGTCTCGCGTGCAAGCGAACAAACAGTTCAATGGCGAAAAAGTTGCAGCCGATCTGTTTGCGTCACAGGGCATCATTGTCAAAGCGCCAAAACTTTCTGCGATTGCAGATGAGGCGCCAGGAGTCTATAAAGACAGTTCAGAAGTCGTCGATGCAAACGAACGCGCGGGAATTTCTCGGAAAATAGTTCGGCTTCGACCGCTTGGCGTGATTAAAGGATAAACGCAGCGATGTTTCTTGGTGCTGTTTTACTTGTTTTCCTTTTTTTATGTAGAGTCTTCTTTTAGAATTGATACTTGTTTGGTGTCGCTACAATCTGCGAATAAATATTGTTTGCGAATGGTAGTGTTTTTGGAGTGTATGTTGTAGGGGCATTTGCGTTTACTCGAAACTGTTCGAGTTGTACGGCAAAATTTGAATCAATTATACTTGTTCTATCGCTGAGTTCAGTGTGCGTCGAGGCAAATGGTGAACTCATTTGAGCGTTATTTTGCGTTAAATTGAGTTGAGTACTTTCTGTGCGGGGTTCAACTATTGCACCATATGCTGTTCCCATCATGAAATAACTCATTACATTTCTCAGTATTGATCTTCGTATTTTTTGAGATAACATCTTATAATTCCCCCTTGATTTATTTTTTTTAAGTTTAATTCAGGCTGGTAATTTTATGCAGCTCTCATAAGCTGTGGTGGTTGGTATGCATGTATACGAGGTGCTTCCTTCGGTCCTGACTCGTAGACTCTTTCCATAGGTAAAGGGCGCTCTTTTGTTCCAGCAAGATACATTTCGCTCAAAATGCCGTGTTGACCGAAGCGAACGACTTTTCCTATGCCAAGATTTCCCCATGCTGTTTGGTTGATCATGAATGATTCGACGCCTTGCTCAAGCATTGGAATTTCGAGCGCAGCCAATGTTCTTGTGCCTATTTCTCTTTCTGTTGGTTGGTGAGTCGAGTTATAGACACGAAAGTCGATAGGCAATCTGTCACGGACATAATCGCCGAATTGTTCAAGCTCAGTGCTTGGCGGCAATAATCTACTGACGTGGCGCATTGTCTCTTTTTTTGAGTCAATTATGATTGCACCATCCAATGAGAGATAAGTGTGTAATGCTGCCATGAATGAATATGGCGTTGCAATCGATACTTCAGGTCCGAGTTGTGTGGCTTTGAAATATTTTCTTTGTGCAAGTCGATCCAGAAGCGATGCTCCATTTGCGAGAATCAATGCGCCATTGATTGGATGTGGCACTGTTCCTTTTTGCTCAACTACGCCGTTTGCATCTAGTGTGAAACGCAATTGTTGCAATGAAGACAGATTGTGTGTAAGATGATACGCTGCTAGCGTGTGGTAGATATCGTCTTTGTTCATGGAAGCGGAAGTTTTGGATTTCGTTGTTTTATTTATAGGATGATGGTATGAAAAATGGATCCTGTGGGACTTGGTACTCTCTCTTTTCCAAGTCCCACCTATGATCCGAGGTGAGCTGTGATATAATTTGTCAGGCACGTCCATCTGACTTCCTTGTTCTTCTAAAGCTCTTTACGGCTTGCAAGGCTTGAATACTCTATTCTTCTATTTGTGATTCCCCAAACGATTCACTTTCGAATACTGTTTGTGGCTTATATCAACTAGTATACATATTAGTATATTTAAATTTGAATTTAAACTGTTTTCCGCCAAAACCGAATCATTTCGTCGTGAAGAACCCTCAAAAAATGCTTTGTCGACGAGGCTATTTTTTGGTCAAATTTGCTGTATCGTTCTGTAGAAAAAATGAAAAAAGTGTTTACTTTTGGAACATCGAATTCACAAGTGCATTCTGGCCTGTAATACCTGTGTAGGCACCCACTGCACCGTTTGCAGATGTGAGCGCCAATCCAATTATTGCACAAATGAGTGCTGCAAGTGCATATTTCTGAGTCCGAGTTATTCCCTTGATGCTCAAAACAATTCCTATGATTGAGAGAGGAAGACCGAATAAAGGAATGATCCACAAAATGAGACTCAATATTCCAATTATCAATGCAGCAGTCGCTTTTTTATGTGTATTCTTCATTCTATTCCTCGTTTTAGAGAATATGCGATCGTTTCGGGACAAGCAAAATAGTGGCTATAACTTTAAGATCGCCATCAGTCGGCACATAATACTCTTGGACGACTTGTGACTGGGCTTTTCTCTGCAAACGTGCGTCAAGTATTGTCATTTGCGCTTCTTTCTTCCGTTCCAAATCACGTAATTGTGTTACGAAACGGTCAATCTCTTTACCTAATTGCTCTTTTTTGAGTTTCCAGCGAACCATCTCACTCGTCTTAGCGGATAGTCTGTCGTTGCCGAACAGTCGCTTGACAAAGCGAGATGTTTTGGCGCCAAAGATATTTTTTGTCAAGTCAGAGCGTTCATCTTCTTTTTGCTCAATCTTGAATTTCGTTTTCTCGACTTGCTGCTGCGTTTTGTCAGTTATTTTATGGTAAAGCC
Source organism: uncultured Methanosarcinales archaeon (assembly GCA_964525725.1). Classification (GTDB taxonomy): domain Archaea; phylum Nanobdellota; class Nanobdellia; order Woesearchaeales; family DATGWN01; genus DATGWN01. The sequence continues at coordinate 3,839 of CAZGJY010000022.1, forward strand.
GTTGCTCTTTTTCTTTTATCTTTGCAAACGTCAAGTCGACAAGCTCTTCTCGTCGTTTGCTGCTTATTTTGAGGATTTTGCTGTTATAGTACGGCGATTTAAGTTTGTGCTTCGCATCGTTGAGCGCATACCGCATTGCATCGGCGATTGAGATTGTTGTCTTCTCGATTGAGATGTCGTCCTCAACGAAGGTGCGGAATTGCACTTCTCGCAAATAATTGTCGATAGGGATGAGTTTGCTGGTTAAATCGAATACGTACGGACCTTGCGTCGGCATATGCATTCCTTCAACTTCTTTGGGTTCAATGACGATGCGTAAGTGCGGCGTGAATTGTTTTGCATCGCTGATCGCGACTTTGAGTTGTGTGACATCTGCTCGCTCTTTGACTTGAGAGACAATCTTTGCAAGCGCGCTCACCGCAGTTTTATTGAGCATCGGCTCATCGGCATTCTCTAATCCTTGTGTTTGTGCTAGAACTTGTTCTGCAGAAACCGCATTTGATTCAGCGGAAACGTTCTCTGTTGATTGTGATGATAGTGTTTTTTTGCTAGCTGCAAGTTTTTTATCTTGTGCGGGCCATGACGCTGGATTATTTATCCATGCAATTTCATTGGTGGAGAGCGGTCCGCCATGATAACTGTACAACCATCTTGTATGGAGAAGCTGTGTATTATTTTTCACAGCGTTGTTGTAGATGAAATCTCCGACTTCCAGTTGGCGCATCTGCTCTCGAAGCGTTGATGGATCCATATCCATGCCCGCTGCGACTTTTTCCATGTCTAGTTCAGTGCGGAGTTTTCCGATGAAACGTGAGCCGATGTTTCCGAATATTTTGTAATCGATGTCTCCGGGATTTTGCGTTGCGACGATGATACCAAGACCAAACGCGCGGGCTTGTCGGATGAGAAGCTCGAGCTGACGTTTTGTCGCAGGATTCGCAGGTGGCGCTGGGATGAAGCCAGCAAGTTCATCTATATAGAGAATGTATTTGAGCTCTTCTGACCCGCCTTTGCCGAGAATATATTTGTATATTTCCTGCAGAATCACTTCGACGACATATTGCTTTTCATTCTGGTCGGGGACGTAACGTAAATCAAAGACTGAGAGTAAATTTTGCGAAAACAAAGTCGCAATATCAAGATCCTCACCAACTGTCCATACTTTTTTCGACGAGCTTGAGAGGATGAGATTGAGTTGCGCAGCTAGTTTCTTTCTCTCTTTGAGAGGTATGACATCTTCGAGTGGGAGCGAACCAAGATCCTGGAACGGTGGCTTGATGAAAAGCTCGATAAGTTTTGGAATCGTCAATGCGCGGCTCGCAGACCATTCGTGGCTGATGATCGCGCTGACCAACGACTGTGTCCGATCTGCTTGTCTTCCGGTGAGTTCGGCGAGCGAAATGAGGCTTGCAGCAACTGGATCGACGAGTGCGGAAACAGAGTTGATATCATCAGCATCAAATTGGACGGGGATTGTCAATTTTGGCATAAGGCTGAGCGATTTGCCCACTGTTGATTTTGGAGTATAAATCGTCGTCTTGACTTGCTTGAGTTTTCTTATTTTCTCTGATGGAATTTCTTGCGCTTTGTGCTCGCTCGCATATTTGTCTGCGACTTTTTGTGCTGCACCGCTTGCCATTGCGCCAAATGGTCGAAAATCAAATTGTTCGTTGATGATGCCAAGACTTCCAATGTCGCCTTTCGGATCGATTGCGATCACTGGAATGCCTGCAGCAAGTGCTTCTTCGACTATTATCTTGCACATGACAGTCTTTCCGCTGCCTGTTGTACCGACAACAGCCGCGTGGCGTGTCAACTGATTGAGATCATAGGTGATTTTCTTCGACGAGTTCTTGCTCTTTCCGATGTATGCTTGTGTCATGTTTATCGTGTGGAGTACTTCTGTTTACAGTTGTTGAGAGCTAAGTGATGGTTTATCTATTCTTTCTCCAAGATCTTCAAAAAATCGAAGTAAATACCCATCCGGATCATGTAGCAACAGTTCGTAACTTCCATATTCTACATTTTTAACAGTATACCAGTTTTTCTGGGGGGCGCGAAAAAAGGGGTAATTATTTTTTTCAAGTCTTTCAATAAAAAATGCAAGACTTGTGACTTGTATTTGAAAATTAATGCCTCTTCCGAATGGGCGTTCGAGTTGTGCAATCTGCCAAGTGTCGCACTCGATACTTTGAATCATAATTTGATTTTTTTCGAGTGACAGAAATCTAAATCCATTTCGGCTGTATTCTTCTTTAAATCCAAGTATTTTTGTGTAAAATGTGAAACTTGCTTGTAAGTCACTAACAGTTAGTTCAGGTATGAGTGAGTTGAATTTCATGGTCAGCGTTTCTTAAGTGATATATCACCATATGAAAATTGTATTTTTGAGTTTGTCAATTCTTCTTCGATGCGCAGCAATTGGTTGTATTTCGCAAGTCGTTCGCTTCGGCACGGCGCTCCTGTTTTTATCTGCCCGACTCCAAGACCGACGACGAGGTCTGCGATGAATGCGTCTTCTGTCTCGCCAGATCTATGCGACACCATGACGGACCATCCATACTTTTTTGCAAGATTCGCCGCAGCGATCGACTCAGTGACAGTTCCAATCTGATTGACTTTGAGCAAAAGTGCGTTGCATGCTTTTTTGCTGTGCGCTATTTTCATACGCTCGACATTGGTCACGAGCAAGTCATCACCGACAACTTGGCAACGTACGTTGCTTGTGAAATTTCTATACCCTGCAAAATCATCTTGATCGAATGGATCCTCAAAACTGATTATATTGTGTTGCTTCGCAATCTCTCTGTAACGTATCGCGATTTCTTTGTCGGTGAGCAGTTTCCCTTCAAAATGATATTTTTTCTCGTCATTATTGTAATATTCGCTTGCTGCTGCATCAAGTGCAAGTCTGACTTTTCCATCATAGCCTGCGAGTTTAATCGCTTGCTCAATGAGTTGTGCGGCGTCGTCGCTATTCTTGACGTTCGGCGCAAAACCGCCTTCGTCTCCGACTGAAGTTGATGAGCCGCCATATTTTTCTTTGATTATATTTTTGAGGATATGATATATCTCACTTCCCATCTGCATAGCTTGTGTAAAACTTTTTGCTCCTACAGGAGCGATCATGAATTCTTGGGCATCAAGGCCGCTGTCGGCGTGTTTGCCGCCGTTAATTATGTTCATGAACGGAATCGGAAGAACCAGTTTTTCATTTTTAGCAAGTTTCGCAATGTATGTGTAGAGCGGCAGTTTTCTCTGTGCAGCGCCGGCTCTTGCGACTGCCATTGAAACGCCGAGGATTGCATTCGCACCGAGCTTATTTTTATTTTTCGTTCCATCGAGCGCGATAAGAGCTCCGTCAATTTTTTTTTGATTCGTGACTGATTCGCCGATGAGAGCTTCCGCAATTGCTACATTCACATTTTTCACTGCAGTGAGAACACCTTTGCCGCCATATGCTACGCCGCCGTCTCGCAATTCGATTGCTTCATGGATGCCAGTCGATGCGCCACTTGGCACTGCTGCACGGAATACTCCTTTTCTCGTTGTGACTTCTACTTCGACTGTTGGATTGCCGCGGCTGTCGAATATCTGTCTTGCATGGATGTTGAGAATTTTGCTCATCAATAATCGTCCTCTTCTCTTTTTGTCTTGCGTGAGAGGAGCAGACCAATGATTCCTGATATTATGAGCGCGCTCAACCACGCGAGTGATCGTTGATAGAAAAGCATGACGCAACTAATCAAGGCAATGATTACCATGAAAATAATGACTTTCGATTTGCCGCTGACTCTCGAACTATTCATTTCGTTTCCAGTTTCCATTTTTACTTCAACCCCATTCCCGGCATGCCTTTGAGCATCCCTTTCATCGTTCCCATCTTTCGCATCATTTTCTGCATCTGCTTCTGACTCATATCGCCGCCTTCATTCTCAATAGCGGAGCCGCCGACGCCTTTGAACATCTTGACAAGTTTCTTTGATTGTTTGTAATGCTTGAGCAGATCACGTACGTCTTGCTCCGATGTTCCTGATCCTTTCGCTATTCGTGCGATAGATGATTGAGATAGTTCTGATGGATCCGCAAGCTCTTTTTTCGTGCAGGAATCCATGATGAATTTCCAGACTTTGAGTTTTCCTTCCTGCACTGCGAGTGCTTCTTTCGGCAATTGTACGGATGAGAATCCTGGGATGAGTTCCATCACTTTTGAGATTGGTCCCATTTTTTTCATAGCTTCCATCTGCTCGTATAAATCAATGAGTGTAAAATCTCCTTTGATGAGGCGTTTCGAGAGATCTTTTGTCTGCTCAGCATCAAGTGCATCGTGTGCTTTCTCGAGAAGTTTTTCGATATCTCCCATGCCGAGAAGTTCGCCGACGAAATTTTTGGGTCGGAATTCTTCGAGATCGTCGACTTTCTCACCGACGCCGATGAACATGACTGGTGCACCGGTCACTTTGCACGCAGAGAGTGCACCGCCACCTTTCGCAGTACCGTCAAGCTTGCTGATGATGACGCCGCCGACATGGCATGAATTGTTGAATGTTTGTGCAAGCTTAGTTGCTGCTTGTCCTATATCTGCGTTGAGAGTGAGGATTGTTTCGTGCGGTTTGACTGCTTTGTAGATTGCGTCGATTTCAGTGATAAGTTCTTCATTGACGGCGTCACGCCCTGCAGTATCAATTATGATAAGGTCATACTGGTTGAATTGCGGCTCAAACTCTTTGAATACTTTCACTGGATCTTTTTGGTTTGGATTTCCAAAGACTGGAATGTTTATCTGTGCGCCGATCTGCTTGAGCTGTTCGAATGCCGCTGGGCGCCATGTGTCCGTTGATATCATTGCAACTTTGAAGCTGCGCTTTGAATAATATTTTGCGAGTTTGCCGCATGTTGTCGTTTTTCCAGTTCCGAACAAACCGACGAGCATGAGTTTGTAGGGTCGGTTGAGTTTGATTGCTGTCGGCTCGATCCGCTTTCCTTCGCCACCAAGAAGTGTCGCGAGTTCGTCGTAAAGAATAGATACAAGATGATCTTTCTGGCTGATGCCTGCAGGAGTCTTCTCGTTTTTGAGGCGTTCTTTGAGACTCTTTGCGATATCAAATACTAGCTGAACTTGCACATCTGCTTGCAAAAGCGCGCGCTGGACGTCTTTGACAAGTTCATTTATGAGTGTGTCATCTACAAACATCGCGTTTGATATTTTTTTGAGCGTTTCACGCAAAGAATTGCCGAGTTTGTCGAGTACCATTTGCTATCGTTTGTATAGTTTCCTGATAATTGTTCACCGCTCGTTCATTTATATACTTTTAGCGTTTTTTACGTTTCTATTTGAATAAGAACTGAATACTGTTTAATGATTGAATCTGGCGCTAATACGTTGTATAAGATGTTTGGAAAAAGCTAGTCCACGAGTAACGCATCAGATTATTTCTTGAGACGCATATTTTTTTCAGCCGGTGTTATTCTTCTCAGAGTGAAAACATCGCTATTCATTATTTGATTGCGATTTTGTGGGAATGTTTGCCATGAATCCCATATTGCTGATATTATCTTACCAGATATGCCGTCGCTTTTCTCGCTTGCGAGGAAAACACAAAGCTGTATTGCTGGGCCAAAAGAATCAGTTGTCTTTTTTTGGTTCTCCAACATTTTTCCATAATACTCTTTTCCGAGGATGTTTGGGCCAGCGCTCACTATTTGGTCGAGCATTTGTGTGTTGAGTGCGCCTGGTGCGATTGAATTGCAATCAATATTATATTGTGCAACTTCGAGCGCGATAGTTTCGGTGAGTCGAGCGAGCGCAGTCTTTGATGCAGCATATGCGCTCAAGCCGCGCAGCGGTGCAGTTGCGCCACCACCAGAGATATTGAGTATCTTGCCGTATTTTTGTTTCTTGAAGTGTGGGAGCAGATGATGCATGATGTAAAGAGGACCATATAGGTTAACTTCAATTGCTTTTTTCCATTCATTACAATCAACGGACTCAATCGTATTTATTGCTCCAGTTATTCCTGCGTTATTGACGACGATCTGGATGCTTCCGAGCTTTGCGATGGAATTATCTATGAGCTTTTTCGCTGCTTTTTCTGATGAAATGTCGGTTGCTGCTGCAATTATTATTTGATTCTTTTTGCAGAATGGTCGCAATTCGGTACGCACTTTATTTATTTCTTTTTTATTACGTGCGCAGATGACTATATTTGCGCCTGCCTTGACAAACTCTTTTGCGATTTCGCGTCCGAGACCTCGGCTTGCGCCAGTGATTATCGCATTTTTATTCAGTAAAAGAGCATTGAAAGTGTTTTTTTTGTTTTTTTTACTTTTCATAGTTTTCTGACTCTCAAAATCATCGTTTGTCTTTCAATTTCTGACTTTCAATTCTGTGTTTATATATTTTAGCTGGAGAAAGGCACTCGTTTGCGCCACTCTCAGTCAAATCTGCACCGACCTACTAACCACTAAGTATATTATATAAAGCACATTAAAATTCCAGATTAGTCATCGATGATGTAGTTATCCCAGGCGGATATGTGACGAGAAGAGAGTTAGCTGAGATGATA
>CAZGJY010000023.1:0-10303 GCA_964525725.1 uncultured Methanosarcinales archaeon
TGTCTGTGCGTACGAGATCTGTCTCGAGCGTCTCTTCATATTTGTAGTTGATCCCTTTCGGAGTATCAGAGCCCGTAGAATAATCGAGGCAACGAATGTATGCTTGCTTCATCTGCACGCGTTCCCAGGGGACGAATTGGAAGTGGAGCGTGACGCCGACTTTTCTTGGGAGAACTCGATTATTGGATGCAGTCATCTGACCGGGAGTCCTTCCTTCGTGCAATGCTATTTTTTCGTACGCTGAGATTCCATCGTCGCAGAAGATGAAATCTTTGACGAGATGTGCGAAGACGCTGCCCTGCGTCAGATAGTGATATGGACTTTTCCAGAGAGAAATCCAGTCGAGGCTCAGTTTCTCGCCGGGCTTCATCGACGCGAGCAATTCGTTCCAGCCGTCGAGCAGATTGCTTGAAAGTGCTTCGTCGCCGTCGAGCGAGACGATGTGTGTCGCGCCGCGCTCTCGCGCCCATTGCATTAATTCTTGGCGCCATTGCGCATAATTCGCAGTTTTGCCTTTTTGGATACGGACGTGGACCTGTTTCCCGGCGCGCTTGAGAATGTCGCGAGTGTTGTCTGTCGATCTGCCATCAAGCACGAGCAATTCGTCGACGAATCGCAATTGCTGCGGCAGCGTCGTTGGAAGTATCCACGATTCATTTCGGCAGATGAGAAGCCCGATTATTTTCATGTTTGCAGTTGGGTCTTCTCACGTATTCTTTTTTAATGCTTTCGTATCGTTTGTAATTGTGAGAGAGTTGCATTAGATATGCACCGACTTTTCGTTGTGACTGGGTGTAATTGCGGCAATTCTCTGCTCGTTCCTCACAGATTTCTCGTCGAGCGCCTTGCATGAATCAGGCGCTCTCCTAAGCTTTTGCCAAGGCAATTGCACTTTTTCGTCTCTGTTCTCTTGGCGTCTTGCTTAGAGATACTTTTATAAACAGGAGAAAACTCCCTTTGAATTAACTTGTGTATAAGTTCTCATTAAAGGAGAAGCCGATTTGCGGCTTTTACGGTCGAGAACTGTCACCAAGATATACGAACCTTGCAAAGGTGCGATTGACAGCAATCGATATTGTCAGCAACGAGTAGGTATTCGTCATCGGCATGTGCAATTTCAAGCAATTGTAGTGATTCTTGAATTCTTGCGTGAGCCGACTGTTCGGGTACAATAAAGCGGACGCTCACGATATGTTTTTCTGTTCCTTGGCATTTTGATGCAAAAATAGGAGAAAACAAACAAATGAATTTTACAGACTTTGCACTCAAACCAGAGTTGCTCTCCGCAGTCATTGCGGCAAAATATGAAACACCGACACTTATCCAAGAACAGGCGATCCCGCTTATTCTCCAAGGCAAAGATGTCGTCGGACAATCCAAGACTGGATCAGGAAAGACTGCAGCGTTCGCGCTCCCTGTCTTGAGCTTGATCGATCGAAATCAGAAGATTCAGTGCCTCGTTCTCACACCGACGCGAGAGCTTTGCTACCAAGTCGCAGACACGTTCAAACAATTCGGAACAGTTGTCGGCGCACGAGTCGCAAGCGTCTATGGCGGCGTGTCAATCAATCCGCAGATCGATGCATTGCGCTACGCGCAAGTCGTCGTCGGAACGCCGGGACGTATCCTTGACCATCTTTCACAGGGAACAATCGATCTCTCTCACGTCAAACATTTCATCCTCGACGAAGTCGACCGGATGGCAGACATGGGGTTCATCGACGATGTGAAGCAGATCATCAGCCAATTACCTGAAGAGCGACAGACGATGTTGTTCTCTGCGACAATGACTCGTGATGTTGATTATCTCATCCAGCGAAACATGATAGATCCGCAGACGATTGTCGCGGAGATGCATGTCGATCGCTCGCTTCTCAACCAGGCGTACTATGATATTGATCGCAGCGAGAAATTCTCGTTGCTTGTCCATCTCATCAAAGCGCATACGCACGGACTCTCGCTCGTCTTCTGTGGTACTCGACATGAAGTTGATATCGTCACAAAGAACTTGAACCGTCATAATATCCATGCGATGGCGATCCACGGCGGCATGACGCAACAGCGACGATCGAAGTCGCTTGACATGCTCAAGCAAGAGCATATCGATGTTCTTGTCGCGACAGATGTCGCTGCGCGCGGACTTGATATCAAGAATGTCAACTATGTCTACAATTACGACGTTCCAAAGACAAGCCAAGAATATGTTCACCGAATCGGTCGAACTGCTCGAGCCGGCGCTTCTGGAAAAGCATTCACCTTGTTGACGCAGCGTGATCATGAGAACTTTGGTCGTGTACTCGATGATCACACATTGCATATTCCTGCAGGCGAAATGCCACAGTTCGAACGTGTCGCATTCAAGCGGCATGAGGACGATGGCGGGCGCGACGGTGGCTTTGGCGATCGTAACGGCGGAAGATCATACGGTGGAAACCGTGGCGGCGGCTCACGTGGCGGATACGGCGGCGAACGCCGATCTGGCGACAGTGAGCGACGCTCTTCCTACGGCGGAACCCGTGGCGGAGATTCTGATGGTGGCTCACGCGGTTCATTCGGCGGCGGCAGACCGATGTATCACGGTCATACTGATTCCAATTCGGGATCAGATTCACCTCGATCATCGGGTGGTTATGGACGAAGCCGTGGCGATCGCGATGGTGGATTCCGTCGAACGAATTAATTCTTATTACTATTTTTTTATTTCATTTCAGTTTTGATTTCTATTCTTGTTTCCTATTTTCCCTTTTTTGTTATTGGAGAGTAATTAATATAAATGGCTGCACTTTACTCGTTGTATGGAATTTGATCCTGAGCAAATTACCCGTACGCAATTGCTTGATGCACCAGAAAGCCCGTTTGTTGTTATACGTGTCCAAAGAAATTATAATGTTGCACAAGGACCAATTGTCCATCATGATCAATATTTCTTGAGGTCAGGCGCGTCAGTTAAGGACGCAGCGCGAGCGGCGCTTGCTGAATTTCATGGGCTCGGTTTTTTTGATTCAGTATTAGGTATCTATGCGAGCGGCGTCGTCCATAAAACTACAGATGAATATGTCATTGCTCCTGACGTAATCCGCGGATTCAATTTCTGGGCAGCTGAAGGATTGGTTGGCAAATTATTCGAAGAAAGTTTATCTTTTCCTAAAATACGAAACAACGTTCCCCTTGACAAAAAGCTATATACGTTTGGGTTAGGCATTGACGATGCCAGCATTTCTGATAAAGATATCGCGAAACTTTTGGTAGATCCAGAAATTCCGTGCATGATTGAGCTTGCACCTACCTATGTAAAGCAAGACTCAGTATGGCAACTCTATCGAGCGTACCCGAAAGCTGCAGACTCTGTCATGAATTATGGACGTATATGGAATGAGAACTCAACGTTTTTCTTGGATAATGACTCAGGTCTTTGGTATTCTTTGCTGAATAGAGAAATCACTGTTGAACAAAAAAGATATTGTGAGATAATGAAAAAAACGCCTCCTAAATCACACGCTGTTGTATCGCATAAAGGTTATCATTTTAGAGAGTCAGACAAAGTAAGTTTGTCGTCGCATTTCTTCTTCAACGGTTCGATGCTTGATTTATTCGAGATTCTTGGGAACAATGGCGTTGATGTGTCTGAAGTTCTTGGGAAATAAACCGGTATCCAAATATCCTCTTTTTTATTTGCTGATACGTTTTTTCTTATTCTTTCCGCAAGCTTTTTAAGACGTCAACAGGTTATTCTCATATAACATGAAGCATTCAGCTCAGTCAAAAAAACAGGAAGTTTTGGATAAACAAATTAAATTGCAAGAGTCAATTGATGCTACACATGAAACAGCAAAATCCTCGGCAAGAAAAATTACTTTTATTTTTATAGTGGCGATATTGGTTTTTGGCATAATAGGTGCTGTATTTACAGTTTTTGTAGCTCCTGCAATAGATGCTGCATTTAAGACTATGGAGAATCAAAACATGGCAACAAAAGTATTACTTGAAACAAACATGGGGAACATCACAATTGCATTGAACACCGATATGCCGATCACGACGGGAAATTTCGTCAAGCTCGTGAATTCCGGATTCTATGACGGCGTCATATTCCATCGCGTGATCGAGGGATTCATGATCCAGGGCGGAGACCCGACTGGCACAGGTATGGGCGGTCCGGGTTACAATATCAAAGATGAATTCACGAACCACAATAAGAACAATCGTGGAACGATTGCTATGGCGAACGCCGGCCCGAACACTGGCGGAAGCCAGTTCTTCATCAACCTCGTAGACAATAATTATCTTGACACAAAGCATCCGGCGTTTGGCAAAGTCGTCGCAGGCATGGATGTTGTCGATGCGATCGGAGCAGTCCAGGTTAATTCCGCGGACAAACCAATGACGCCAGTTGTCATCAAAAAAGCAACTGTTATTAATTAGAAAAGAGCAATTCACGAAAAGATAGCAGAACAGAGCAAAGCATAACGGAGCAAGAGGCAAAAAAAACTATGGCGGCAATTGAACTCACATTCATTGTTTTGAGCAGCATATTGCTCATCTATCTGATTTCTGCGTTTGGATTTCGCAAACGAGTCCCACTCGTCACAGAATTGCTGTATCTATTGGTCTACATCATTTCTGCGCTTTTTTTTCTTTTCCCGCAAGTATGGACGTTGCTCAACGATGGATTTGGCGTGCAACTTGCCCTCGACTTGATTTTGGTGATCGCAGTCTTTTTCCTCTTCGCCGCGTGCGTGCGATTATACCAAAAACTTGACAAGACACGGCAGGATATCACTGCACTCTCTCGAGAGATTGCTCTGTCGTTGGCAGTCGAACCGAAGAAGAAGAAATAATAACAATTATTCAAACAAAATAATCATTACTTTTTTTTTCTAAAAGAACTATTTTTTGCAAATAACTTTTCTGCAGTCTACTTCTTGAGAATCCAGATTCCAATTACTATGCCGCAGATAAGTCCGACGCAGATTTCTATGATTGTCGTCGGAGCAAGACCATGGGACGTGGGTGCCGATTCATTGTGATTCGTCGTGTTTGATGAGCTGTTTGCGTTGCTCGTCAGATTGAATACGATTGGAGGTATTTGTACTGTGCCATTCAACGAGCTCGAGTTGTTTGTCATAGTGGCATTGGTCGCATTTACTGATTTTGTTTCGTTCGTAGTATTTGTTGTAGTATTGTTCGTTGGTGCAGCAAATGGCGCGCCGCTAAATCCGCCTCCTCCTCCACTGCTGCCGCTATGCGATCCGCCGCCAGAGCTTCCTCCGCCACCACCTCCACCGCTTGATGGCGGTGCAGGACACGATGTTGCGCTTGGACCGCTTGAGCAACAGTAGCCTTGCGATGTTATTTGATTGTTGCAGAGGCACGAGTCGGCACTATTCGGGATTGCATTGCCGACGGTACATTGTGGATATGTCTGCGCTAGGATGAATGTCGAGAAGTTTGTCGTTGTGAGTGTCATGTCATATTGCGTGCCAACTAGTGCAACATCGCTTGGAGTGAATGGACCAGTGATCGTTGTGTTCGAGGAGTGATTGATCCAGTAACGCAGATATGATGCATTGATGACATCGCTTGCTGGAACACTGATCGCGATCGACGAAGCGTTGTCCGTCGTTGCATTGATGTCGATGATAAGAATCTCTGTCTGATTTGTCGCACTTACGACAAATGTTTCGTTTGTTGTTGCAGATTTTTGCAAGAGGAGTGATGTGCTTGTCGAATTGAGACCAACTATCTGGCGGATATATTGCGTGAACGGTGTTTGCTCAAAGGTTGCTATTGAATCTTGCACTGGGACTGTGGCTATCTGCAGATTCGTCACATTAATCGTCATATTCTGTGTCGCGACAAGACCGTTCGTGTCATTTGCGCTGACAACGATTGTCTGCAGGCCATCGGTGCAATCAAGCGTGTCGATTGTGAACAGATATGGATAACTTGTATCTGTTTGATTCTGCTCTTGTCCGAGGCCAGCGCAGTTCGTCGAGAGATTCACTGTGTCGATGCCGCTTACATCAGTTGCGTTGACGAGAAGCTGCAGCGTGCCGTTGACTTGATCTAGTATGGGGACTTGCAACGCCGGCGGAGTTGTGTCGATTGTATAATTGAACCCAAGCATTGATGCAGAGCCATTCGCATTCGAGAGATTTATCTGGACGAAGATGACTGAACTATTCGAGCCGTTCGTCAGATTCTGCAGTTGTGCGCTTGTCAGAGCGATCGTTGTTTCGTGGGTGATGTTCTGGATGATGACGCCGTTGACTGATACGTTTCCTCCAGTCTGACCAAGAATATCCCACGTAAGCGTTGTCTGATTGTTGATTTGCGAATTATTCTGGACTCTTGGTGCAGAAACAGCGGTGTTTGTCTGCACATCTGTTGGCGCAGGCGCAGCTTGCGTCGATGCGTTGTTGTTTCCTGCGTTATCCGTCGCTTCAAAGACGAGTTGATATGTCGACGCCGCGCTTGGTGCGATGATTGTCCCGTCATATCTGTTGCCGATTGTGCGCGTCAGATTGACAAGCGTAATATTTTGCTGATCGAACAATGCTTGGACTTGTGCAACGCCTGATTCGTCGTCGGTGACGATGACGCTGATCGGCAGACTCTCATTCGGACGGACAATCGCTGGCGGCGTGAGACGCGGAATGATTGCCGGCGGTGTTTTGTCGATATGGATTGTCAAACGTCTGCTTGATTCAATATTGCCGACGGAATCTATCGAGCGGTAGCTGATGAATCCGTCGTCAGTCGTTTGATTGACGGTGATATTTGCCGAATTGCTGTTCGGTGTCAGATTCATCCAATCGGTGAAAGCATATTGATATCCGAGGCTGATCTGCGTGATTGCGACGGTATTATTATTGTCTGTTGCGTTCGCGGTAATTGTGATTGATTGATTGTACCATGTGTTGGATGAGTTTATACTGCTCGTGCCATTATTTGTATTTATGGACGAGGTATTTGCAATTATTGTTCCGTTCTGCAATGCAAGGATGAGCTGTGTCTGTGGTGCGATGTTGTCAAAGAATGTATTGATCGTTGTATTTCTTGTTGCGTTGTACGAATCAATTGCGACAATAGATAGCGTTACGTTTTGATCATTTTGCAATGTGGCATTCCACAGGCCAGTCGTTGCATTGTATGATGCATTCACTTGCTGGATGATGACTTGTGCTATGTTCGCGATCGAAAGAATAGGACTTGCATTTATCTGCACGTTCATTGTGCCGCCGATTCGTGGATGCGTCGTGTTACTGCTGAGAATGTTTGGCGTGAGGAGATGCGCGATATTCTTGAGCGCAGCGAATACATTTATTCGAGAGAATAGCAGAACGCGTGGGGCGCTGAAAATGATCTGCCCGCTCGAGTTGAGCGCAGTCTGTATCTGCGCAGGTGTCAGCGGTGTTTGGCTGTTGTTGTTATTGCTATTATTATTCGCGAATGCGAGCGCTTGGCGCAGGAGAAGGATTGCGCCGCTCACGTGCGGCGTCGCCATCGATGTGCCGCTGAGGACTGCGTGGCCGCCGTTGTTGTATGTCGAATTGATATTCTCGCCCGGCGCGAGAAGGATCGGGACGGAAAGATTATCGTTTGTATCGCTGAATGATGATATCGCGTCGCTCTTATTTGTCGATGCGACTCGCGTGACACCAGGAACGCAGGCCGGCGATGCGACTGCGTTTACGAATCCGTCATTTCCTGTCGCGACGACGACTGAAATATTTGCTGTGAGCGCAGCTTCAATCGACGGCGCAAGCGCGTCTGCAGGACAGAGTTGCGTTGTTGCACCGCCGCCAAGACTCATGCTGATGACTGAGATATTATATTGTGCAGCATTTGTCGTGCAGTATGATATCGCTCGGATGATATCATCGTCGTATGCGACAGTTGCGTTGCTGTTGTCCAAGCCGAATACTTTTACTGCGACAATGCTTGCGTCAGGCGCGACGCCTTTGATCGCGCCGTTCGCTGCGATGATTCCTGCGACGTGCGTTCCATGACCGACAGAGTCAGGCGCGCTTGTATCTTGTGATTGTCCGTTCGGGCAGCAATTCGACGAGCGAGGATCAGCGCCTGGTTCTGCTGAGCAGAAACATTGTTGCACGATAAGTTTTCCGGCGAAATCAGGATGGCTTGCCAAGATTCCTGTGTCGATGACGCATGCAGTCTGTCCTTTTCCGGTGAGATTTATTTTTGTGACTGAGTCGATCGTTGCCGTCGTGTTCCAGACTATTGTCGCATTGATGAGCGGGACGGAATTCTGCAGAAGGAGATGTTTTGTGCCGATCTGATCGATTGTCGCATTCGGCGCGATTGCCTTGATGGTTGCTTCTTCTTGCGGTGTGACATCAAGCGTTACGACCGGCAGTCCGTTGAAGTTGTCTGCAATATTTGTCGAATCAATTGTGGCGTCGATTGTTGTCGGATTATCGTTATTTGTGTTCTTTGTACTATTGTTTATGTCTATTGCGTTTATTGTATTCGCATTATTTGTGATGAGATTATTGCTCGAGTTATTGAGTGAGTCATTGGCATCAACTGTAGTAGTTGTCGCAACGTTGAGATTATTATCGAGCGAATCGATGAATTGATCTTTCTGTTGGGTAGAATTGAAAACAATCGCGACACGCGATTCTTGCGATTCGTCTGCGTGAACTGTTTGTATGAAATTTAAAGCAAATAGGACAAGAAGCGACAGACATATTGCAAGACAAACTTTTTTCCTCATTGCCCCCTACGATATAAGTTAACTACTTATTATTCTTGAACTGTTAGTTAACGCGGCAGGTCGGATTTGAACCGACAATCCTTACGGACAAGTTTTCGAGACTTGCGCAATACCGGGTTATGCGACTGCCGCATACGCACAAAAAATTGGCGTATCTTTATAAATATTGAGAGTAATTCTTAGTCGATGTCAATTGCATTATTCATTGTATCGATTATGTTTCTGATTCTTGGATACATCGGATTTTTGGGCGGACTCTATGTTTTCTATTCTCACGTTATATTCACTGTCGCTCGAAAGTTGGGCGCAAAGAATCCATGGATTGCTTGGATTCCAGTCGCAAATCAATATTATATATTGTGGCTAGCAGATATGGGTTTGCCCTCAAAAATTATCGCTATAGGCCTAAAAGTATTATGTTTACCTCTTTATGTCGTAGGTATCTTCACGCAAAACTTTATCCTCATAGGAATTTTTGTTGCCGGTTGTGTTTTGGCTAGTATTCCATCTATCATTGCGTTTCTCCGAGTGATTAAATTCCGCAATCATTTTCGCAAACCATTCGTTATTGTATTGCTTGCCTGTATTATTTGTGAAATTCTCTTTTTTGTTAATATCTCATCAAGCAGCACTTTGAATGAGCCAGCATGGTTGGTACTCGTGCTCAACCTTGCCTTAGCTATTGCATATCTCGTCTGTCTTGTCTGTGTTTTTCTTTTATTCTACCGTCTAGGAACTGTGGATTTACCGCGTAGAAAAGACAATGCCCACAAGAACGTGAAAGTTCCTTATTCTCCCCTCGGAAAATATGCAATTTGGATATCTCTTGCTTCAATTGTCGTTCTGATTCTGAGTGTTATGGGAGTAGGGCATTTTTCGCCACATGCTTCATCAAATTCTCTCGAGAAAAACGGAATTGATGGCACACTTTACGTTACAAATGGAACACAAATTGTAAATGTATTTTTGTCACCGACTGATATAGGGGTACGTGGAGATATTGCAAGCATATATGGTTTCTTTCATACTCACCCTGGTGATTATGTTCTGCATGTTGTTGGTCTTGTACAATATGAAGCTGATGTTGATCAAGCCAAAGCTTGGGTTTGTGCAGCGGAACAAGGTCGTCAAGAAGATTATATCTTAGGGTGGTCAAATGCAAAAGCTTCAGATACATTAGTTGATGTTGCAGTAAAACTTGGCTTTAATGAACAAACCTTTAAGGATTGTTTGCGTTCTGATGAAACTGATGAGCGTGTAGCCGATTTACGTCGTTATGAAGCAATCAACAATATATTATCAGGCGACGTTCTCATTGACGGGCAAATATACGCTGCTGGTTATGACAATGATCAAATATTGGCTGTTTTACAAAAATAGTTCTCTCAAGCATAATTCCTATTTTTGTAATATATTATTTCTAACGAATTCTATCGCAGACAATTGTGTAGTATTGTAGCGATACTTTTATAAATCGTCCATAATTTCGCAGAGTATCAAGCTCCAAAGCTTTAACACAGTGATATTATGGGAACAGTTCGAAAATTCGTAGCATACCGAAGA
>CAZGJY010000024.1:0-9970 GCA_964525725.1 uncultured Methanosarcinales archaeon
GTTATAACGTAACCTTCAAAATCTTCTTGATTTTGAGGGTTTCATATTAGCCTCACTCCAGCAAAGTACATATAAACTGGATTTATTATGCACATTAATTGATGGACATTTGGACATTGATGGTTACTCATGGCTAAAAACCAGAACTACGATTATTTCAAATCATTCAGCTACTACGAAGATGAGTTGCTGCATAAATATGAGCGAAACAAATTATTTGCAAACATCGCGCAGTTCAGCGATGAAGAATTCATGAATGTACTCACGCAGTATGGCGAAGGAATCTCTGCAAATTTTGTCAAATTTCTCGAGACTGCGTTGCGTCAGATAAATAACAAGAAAGCGCAGCAAGCAATCGTCGCAATTCTTCGCGATGAAATACCACGAAGCGGTCCGACGCATCAACAGATGCGAACGCAATCGCTCGCGCGCATTGGAATAGAACCGACGCAACTTGTCAAAACAACATTGACGCAACAGACGCAAAAAACAATCAACAACTATTTCGATGTCATCTGCAACCATGAATATCGCGATCGTGATTTAGCATTGACAACTTTTGTCCGTGTTGTCTGAGAATCGCTCGTCGGCGTTGTATACCGTATATTCACGCAAGAAATCATGCGACGTTTCAAAGTGACTGAGAGCGAGATCGAATTCTATTCGTTCCACTGGCATCACGACGAGAAAGGTGGAAAACCAACAGACTCGAACGGGGATCATGGACACACAGAATATTATGATATTGCGATGAAAGACCTTCTCAAAACGGCACAAGATCTTGCTGATGCTAAACACATGGCGGATATTGCGCTCAAAATTCGAGAAGAATTCCAAAAGCAATTCATTTAATCGGCTATAATCAGTAAATATAACTACATCGGTCTTGGAAGGAATTTATCCGACGTTATTGCAGCAATCTCGATCAGTTCATGGGACGGTTTCTCAGCGTAGACATAAAGCTTTGAGAATGGAGCTCCTAATTGAGTGCCATTTGTCAGTCGATATGCCAAGTGATCTCTGGAAATATCAACGGATGCAGGAATTGCGACGTGCACGTGCAGAGTCTGTTCAAGTGTGGATATCTGATCCGAAGCATTACCTGCAACGGACTGTGCAATCACAGCAGCATACGCTTTTGCCAATGTATTGACAGCTGTTTGACTCTCAGCAACATATGCACGATGGATGCCAAAACTAAAAGCACTAACAATTGTGCAAAATGTCAATCCTCCAAAGATAGGTTTTAGAAAATTTGCGTAATTTGTCTTTCTCTCATTATTACTCATTCAAATCCCAGTTCCCCTCTTTTGAATGAAAAAAATGAACGTGATAATGCAGCCCATCATTTCGCCGCAATAGTTATACACCAAAAAACTAATATCTCATTGAAAGATTCGACGAAATCAATTGATTATATATGCCGACACACTGATTTGTCGGTCTTGTCCAATTCATCGCTTGCACCTGTCGCTGACCATTTTGTCCGAGCGCTTCGCGCAGTGCTGGATATTGCAAGACGGCCAACACTTTGTCAGCCATCTGGTGCGTATCCCAGAAATCAACTTTGAGTGTATGCGATGCAACTTCTGCAACGCCCGATGTTCTTGAAATTATCGTCGGTGCGCCATGCTCCATCGCCTCGAGCGGAACGAGACCGAACGGCTCGGAGACCGACGGCATGACGTAACAATCTGCGCTCGCATACAAACTCTGCGCTTGATCAAGAGAGTAGAAACCGGTGAACACGAACTTGTCGGATATGCCAAGATGTGTTGCGAGGTCGACAGTCCTTCGGAACATGTCACCGGTTCCACCCATAATGAATTTGACGTCTTTTCGCTTTTCAAGGACTTTCTTTGCCATGTGGACGAAATATTCAGGACCTTTCTGCACCGTGATGCGTCCTGTGAAGAGAACGACTTTGTCGTTGCCCATGTTGAGCCGCGGATATGCTTTGTTCGCTTTGCGGTCGCGCAAAAGTGTATTCGGCGCGTTGTGAACGACTTCGATTTTATCCGGATTGATGCCGTACTGCGCGACGATTGTATTCTTGACGTATTGCGAGATTGCGATTATCCGATCAGCTTGAGCGAGACCATTATATTCCATGTCGCGCTCCATTGAATTTGCATTGCCGAGATATCGATCGTAGATTGTATTGTGCACGTGGACAACGAGTGGTTTACCCGTCGCTACCTTCACACCGATTGCTGCCGGGAACGTCATCCAGTCGTGCGCGTGAATGACATCGAAGTCGACATCTTTTGCGATTTCATATGCGCGCTTCGCGAAGAGATCGACTTCGCTGTACAAATCAGAACCGTACAGATTTTTGCGATAATCTTTTTTCCCTGGTGCTTTGATTGTAGAATTGAATGTTTCGAGCCTCGTGCTGTATGTCGTGCCAGAATCGTATGCGGTGAACATCGCACTGACCGGTTTGACGACGACGTTTTTGACAGCAGGCATCACTTGCTCAGCAATAAGAACTTGAGCGCTTGTATCTGACGAGAAATTATCAGGACCGTATGGCATGACGTACGTTACACTGACGCCTTGTGCGGACAACTCTTTTATCAGGTCATAGCAGACCATGCCGATGCCGCCGGCGTACAGAGGTGGTAACTCCCACCCGAACATCAACACCTTCATTTTTTAGGGAAAAAATTGCTAAGGGATAACGATATTGTTCACGCTAGTTGCTACACTGAAAACTGCGGCTCGCATTGACACGACCGCAAAGAGACAATACCTCTTAGCATCTATTAACCTCGCAAACCGTTTCTTGGATATGCTGTTTATAAATGTTTTGAAGCACTCTCTCGTGAAAAAAAGAGCCAGCACATGAAAGCCAAGAATGGGATAAACAATGAACAATTGAAACCAATCACTATTCCAAAAAACAAACAAGTAACACCAAACTTATTTCGCAATTATTTGCAACACCGCAAAGAAAATGAAAATACAAAAATCAAAAGTATCGATGAGAAATAAAACGATGCAAGAATGTCGGAAGCTAATCGCAAAGTTGCAGAACATTTAAATAAAACGGCTGACACACAAATAAAAATCGTGCAGCGACCGCTGCGCAGTTCTGATGCTTTCGGCCGCCGCTCTGATGGGGGACTCGAGAATTATGGCTTCAAAAAAGAAAGTGCTTATCGTCGATGATGAACCACACATCGTCAATCTCATCAAGATGTCATTAGAAGACAAATATGATGTTCTTGAAGCATTCTCAGGAACAGAAGCCCTCGACATCGTGAAGAAAACGACGCCAGACATAGTCGTTCTCGATTTGATGATGCCCCATGTCGACGGATTTCGGACTTGCCAGATGTTGCGAGAATTGCCGCAGACAAAGCGCACGCCAATAATGATTCTCTCAGCGAAAAGCCAGATAAGCGACAAATTCCGCTCAGTCAACGTCGGCGCTGATGACTATATGGTCAAGCCATTCGACCCTGAAGACCTGGCAAAGAGAATTGCAGCTAATCTTGGATAAGTCTATAATCTTAATGCATGTGTTGTTTAATTTTAATTAGTTATTTTCTCGCGGTTTTTGAGAATTTCCACATGAATTCAAACTGTTTTCTATAAGCATCTGCTACTACCTTGCTTCGAATTATTATAAGATAATCCGGATTCCCCCACGTCAATATCTGCACAGTGCTGCCATATATTTGCACAGGATTAGGATTGAAAAATTCGACAGGTATTTGTTTGTACATCGAGGATCCTTTATTGAACATGCCGCGCGTTCCTTCCCGAATAAGGACTCGCTCTGTGATTCCGTAATGGATGAGGTCACGTTCATATTGCTCGACAATTGTTTTGTATTTTGAGAATGCTGTCGATTCGTCAACTGCAGTACAAAGAACCTCCCCTTTTGTTCGCTTCAAGTGATTGATGATGTCACGTAATGCGATGCGCACAATATTTTTGCCTTTGTATGATTCGACGTGCAGCGGTTCTTGCGCAGATTTTGACAAACCCATAAGCTGTGGAAGAATATGTGCATAGCTATCCACTTTTTCCTGCAGCATTTCGAGAATAAGTTGTGGGTTTGACGCCTGAAATAATTTTGTCTTTTTCTGCATCATGGAATGAACAAATCCTTTCTCTTCCAGTCGCTTGAGTGTATCATATGTCACTTGCCGATAAAGTCCTGCCTTTTCTGCAAGCTCATATGCAGAAAGCTGTCCATGCGAAAGAAGCGAAAGATACAAATCAACTTCATATTCGGTCAATCCGAGTTGCTTCAATGTCTGCGTGTCCATGTAAATTATGTTGGAAGTGCTTTTCTTAAACCTTTCTGTTGTAGTATGAATTCATACGAAGAAAGTAGAAATAGGTGACATGGAAACCACTGATTAGTGATGGAGCATGAGAACAACACCATTTTCAGTTGAAAAAGTAAAAATTCCAACGGCATTCGCTGAGTTTGGAGACACAAAAAAGCCATATCTGGATCTTGCAGGATGCGAAAACTCAGAAACATCTCAGAAAGCGATAGATGCAATCAAAAATTGCACACCAAATATGCTCATAGAGCACTGGCAATCGCAAGACAAAACTATTCGAAAAGAACTAGCCGCAATTCATGATGTCTCTGCACAAAATGTATTCTTGACGTCAGGCGCAATGGGTGCGATCGGATATGTATTCGATGTTTTTGTGGATCGATCGACGCATGTTGGACTGCTTTGCCCAGATTTTTCAGGATTCAAGTATTATGCTGCAAAAGCGAAAGCAAATGTAAGCTGGCTTGAGAGTTTTCAATTCCCATATGTACACCACGCGAACCAGATTATTGACTTTGTGAAAAAGCAAAACATTGGATTTCTCATAACATCAAATCCGAGCGCAGTCACAGGAACAATGCGAACAAAGACGCAAATCGAGGACATCATCTCAGCAAATCCAGAAACGATGCATGTCATCGACGAAGCTGATTCAATTTACCCGAGCAGCTCAAGCGCATATCTGACAAGACAGCACAACAATGTCTTGCATCTTGGTAGTTTCTCAAAATTTTACGGTTTATCTGGTTTGAGGATAGGATACCTCATCACACCCGAGAAATACACCAATCATTTCGATCGGATGATCAACCCCGTTGAAATAACAAGCACGGCAATTCTCGCTGCTCAGCACGCACTTGCAGATAAGAATTACCAAAAAAAGACTCAAAAACGCGTTGCAAATAATCTGAACATTCTGCTGCGCGCATGTGAAGGATCCGAGTATAGACTTGTGCCAGGCAGCAATTGCTTTGCGACATATATAGATTCTAATAACAGAAAAAATAATGATCCATTCGAAATGTTGCTCAAACAAGGCATCAATATCGCGCAAGGTTCGACATTCGGATTGCCGCGAGGTGGTCGGATCAATCTTGCAAATGAAGAAGCAATAAAGCAACTCGTATCAGTAATAAGCTTGCACAAATAAATAACAGGGGAAACCAGTTGATGAAGCGAATATCTCTAAGATATGGCAAAGCAAGACCTACGTGAGATAAAACTTTATCAATGACCCATCATGCTCTTGCTGTATGTCCACAAAACTCCTCCTTCACCAGTTCTTGAGCAAATCAGGCAGATTCCAATCAAAACTCGATGTAGTCGAAGCTATCCACAACGGAGACGTCAAAGTCGACGACGAAGTCATCACGAACAAGCAATACCAGTTCAATCCGAACACGCGTACAGTCACATATCGCGGTGAGTCACTCACGCAAGTCGACAAAGTATATATCGCGATGAACAAGCCGGAGCGCTGCATTTGTTCACGGCTCAATCGCCCGGAGAAAGATCTTGATAAAAAATCAGTGTTCGACGTCGTCAAGCCGCTCAACCTGCCGCTGCGCGTCGAGCAATCGCTCTTCACTGTCGGCCGGCTTGACGAAGATACTACTGGTCTTCTCCTCCTCACAAACGACGGCGATTTCTGCGATAAAATAATCAACGCAGAATCACATATCCCAAAAGTATATCTTGCATCGCTGAGCCGTCCAATAACCGACGCGCAGCATCGCGCGCTCAAAGATGGCGTGACGATCGAACTCGAAGAAGACGGCAAGATCACTCATTACAAAACGCGCCCAGCAAAAGTCGAGATCGACGTCGAGAACCGCAACAATATTTTCATCACGATCGACGAAGGAAAGAAACGCCAGATCAGACGGATGTTTGATGCCGTCGGAAATTCTGTCGAGCAATTGCAGCGCATCAGTATCGGCGGATTGACGCTCGCATCTCTCAGACTTAAGATCGGGCAATGCGTGAAAGTCGAGGCAAGAATCCTCGATGAAATAATCGATATCGAGAAAGAAGCCCGCAGACCGATCAGAGATTAGAAAAGAAAAAAGATATTGGCTGATCCATTGCCACCATTACTACAACTTATTTCAATTTAGAAATATCTTTGATGCCAAGCTGTTTGAGCAACGACAAGAAATCTTCCGTCGTCCAAGATTCTACAAGTTTGTTATTCTCTATCCGATAGATGACTGTTCCTGCCCATTGCACGCGCTCTCCCGTAGCAGTCTGGCCCATGAACGTACCTTTGCTCGTTGCACGCATCAGATAACGAACTGCAACGCGATCTCCAGCAGCGAAAATGTCGTTGATAGTTATCTCAAAATCAGGAAAAGCGACAGCACCCCCCTCCGTCGTATTCACTCGTTTGAACGCATCGAGTCCGCTCACTTGCCCGCTCGTTCCGAGATGCATGACAAAATCGTTCGCCATCACTTCATCAAGAAGATTCAATCGCCGATTATTCACAAGTTCAATGAGACGCAAGACAATCGCTTTGTTTCGCTCGTCCTGATCCATATTCATCACGCATGCACTGATGATTCAGCTATATAATTTTTGCCCATTTTGCACCGATTGTGACGTGTAAAGTGACTTGCAAAAAAAGTGGCTGAATCTATTTCTCCTTATTTCTGTGAAGAGAAGAGAATATCCGGCAAAAGCGTATATTTATACTCGGCAACTGCTGACAATGTATCAAGATCAAGTATCTGCTCAGGAAACGTATTACGCAGTTCAGTGATTGTCTGTTGATACTCTTCTTCTTTTTTTACGCAAATATACAGAAGAACATTGCGTCTACCAACTGTCTTCACGCCCCACAATATATGTGGATTTATCTGAAGAAATGTTTTGAGCGTCGCTTCTTTGCGCTCATCAAGATGCTGGATATTGCAGAGCACAGCATACATTGTGTAACCGAGTGCTGCATAACTGATGACTGGTGCGTAGCCGAGCAAGAGCCATTTCTCGAGATTTCTTAACCGATATGTGATTGTGTCTGGATGGATTTTGATTTTTTCTCCGATCGCAACTAATGGCTGTGACGCATTGTCGCGCATCGCGCGGATGATTGCAAGATCGGTCGTATCCAGCGATCTAATTTCGATTTTATTCTTTTTTTGCAACATTTTGCTGTCCGATTTGTTCGTGCGTTTTGCATTCGCTTTATTATTGCTGGTGATTGGTGATTGCGCTAAAGTTACAGAATTCCCAAAGCTTTTCGGAAATGCTTCCGCGACATAACTTTTTGTAATGACAAACGTGTCGTGACGTTGCAGATATTGCTGCGTCATCTCGATGATCTGCGTGAGCATATCGTCAAACTCGCGCACGTTTTTTGCGATGATGGCCACTTCGAAATCGTATTGCCCGAAGAATTTGAGGACTGCACGCACGAACGGAAGCGCAGAAAGCTTTTTCACGATCTGCGACTCGACTTGTGGCGTCGGATTCTTTAGCTGCAGAAAGACATGATAAGAATCGTAACCGAGCATTCCGACATCTGCGAGCATGCGTGCCGGATGGATGACGCCCGCAGTTGTCATGCGATTGATACGATATCGTGTTGAGTCTTTTCCGATGCGCGCGTGCCTCGCAAGTTGCGAGAGCGATTGCCTTGCATCCTTTGCGAGAGCGATGAGCAATTTTTTGTCGATCGCATCTATCTTTGCTGGCTCCGATGCCTGTACATTAGCTACGCCTATGTCTGGTATGAATCGCATAATATACTCTTCAAACGAAGTAAGTATATGAATATTACGGTTTTGACGCAATAATCACTCGTGATTTTCTTATATGAGGTTTGTCATACAATAATCGAAGGTGGATGAATATGAGCACAGGATTTCCAATGGGAGCACAAGCACAGCAGATCGCATACGTGCGAAAATACGTCAATGAACAAATGCCACGGTTGCCATACCACAATCCGTCGCATGCACAAGATGTTGCGCATACTGCTGATTTCCTTGGAAATCTTGAAGGTGTGAAAGCACCACAACGATTCCTCCTCGAGACCGCAGGATGGCTCCATGACGTTGTATACAAACCGCATGCACTCAACAACGAAGAGCTCAGCGCTGCTGACGCTGCGCGCGTCATGAACCTCGTCGGCTATGATGCCGGACAGATCGGCATTGTTAAACGATTGATCCTTGCGACAAAACCGAATGCACGACCAAGAACACATCTCGAGAAAATAATAAAAGATGCAGACATGTGGAATCTTGCAACAAATGAATTCATCGATCGAAGCGAAGCATACCGTGCAGATCTCGGAGTTGCTGCTGACGCAAAGTGGTATACTGGTCTCAAGACACTGCTTGACGATCATACATATTATACGACAATCGCACGGCAATTGCTCAATCCAGGACTTGAGTATAATCGCACAGTTGCGCAATCGCTCTATGATCGCGCGCTCATTCCTGGACCCGGTCTTGCAAAAGAAGAGAAAGTGTTCGATGCTCACACGCAATTAGTTTGAAAAAGAGGAGAAAAAAGAAATACAAAAAAAAGAAATTCATGCATGAATTTTATTTTTTCCCAAGCGCTGTCTGCAAATGCAAATACCAATCAGACCAAATAGTATTGATTGCACACAGCGCGCCAATATCATCACATAACTCAGTACGATAATGAACGAGTCTATCTGGAGTCGAGCGCTTTGCAAGAAGAGCTCTTCTTTGCATATCGTCGGCAGAGAGAATACAAGCATCAACAGTGATTGATTCTAGAAGGAGAGAATCTTTGAGGAACAAGAGCGGCCTTTGAGGGATCACTTTTTCTGACTGCAATAATTTACCAGCAATGCCGCTCGCATTTTTTTGCAGTAAATCCACATATGCTGCATCTGGTTTTGTAAGAAGTGCATATCGCGCAACCATGTAAGGAATCGACAAACGAAGAGACGCAGGAAGTGAAAAATCTGAATCGGTCTGCGGAGATTGCGGAACCATTATGCGAGCGACGAGGTTCGAACTCGCGTATGCACTAAGCAACTACCCCCTCAAGGTAGCCCGTTTGACCACTCCGGCACGCTCGCAAGATGCAAGACAAAAGGGCGGTTTATAAAACTTATTGCGTCAATCTGGATATGACGCCATTCAAGAATTTTCAATTGCAAGCGGACCATAGAGCATTCCTCGGTGTGGCATATCTCCCGTTAATTGCAGGTGCGGATCAGTTTTGAGGAATTTTCTGTATGAGCTAATTGTCAACCGCACTCTTGCCGCACTAGGAAGATATCTCATTTCAAGCCCATTATCTCGAGAAGTATTTCTTATTTGCGTCGCAAGCATATGGTCATTCCCATTCTGAGGTCTATATGCTCCTACGCTTGCTGCAGGATAGGTATAATTATATTTTCCAAGAGTTGAACTACACAAATCAAATCTTCGGGCAAGAAAACCGAGCATTGAAGCAAGCTCTAATCGCGCAAAATCTCCGGCGATGACTTTAGCGCATCTCTCATGCACGTCTATATAATCCGGAAATGTTCGACCACGACGCGTTGGCGTAAATTTCAAACCTTTATCAAACATATTTACAATGGCTCTTGAAAAAATGCGTTGTGTACCAGCCCTGTTTTTTCCATCTCCAGTTGCAGCTTCACAACTGACCATATTTGTACGAAAAGATTG
>CAZGJY010000025.1:0-8986 GCA_964525725.1 uncultured Methanosarcinales archaeon
AAAAGAAGCAAGACTGAGACATAAATAAGATAGTTGCATTAGCTAATTTATCGAATATTCTTTTCGATGATACTCATTAATTTAGAGAATTATCTAGATAATTGGCAGTATATTTCTGTATCTCTTGACTTTTTCATCTCTGCTAAGTAATGCGTATCGTGGCGACGGAGATGGAAGAGTAATGAGTTCAACCTGAGGATATTGGTTTATCAGCTCCTTGAAATTCTTCCTGAATTGATTTTCTACAAATTTGCTTGAAAAAAATATTTTTTCAATGTTGTTATGTTCCAAAATACTATGAATGCCTGACTTATTGAATACGACGTTGATCAGGTTGGAATCCATATTATTATTTTCGCTCCTCTCACATTGGCGTATCATATCTGCCATTGCAATACCGAGTTTGGTGAATAGCTCTTGTCTGCTTTTTTTGTCAGGGAATTTTTTGCCGTAAACTGATTCGAGTATTGGCCAGAATTGGTTTCGTTTCGTGCCGTAGTACCAATCGTAAGCTGGGTCTACTGCCGCACTTCCAATGACGGCTTGCCGACCTGTGAAACTGCCAAGTATGAGAAATTTTGCATTCTTGGGAACAAAATCACCGAATGGATGTGTTTCAATCATATGCTTTTTTGATTATGTGGTTGTGTTTAACTTTTTTCATTTCTCATTTTTACACAGTCACGTATCACTATGTCAAATAATTTATTTCTTATGGTGTTGAGCTTTTTTCGCTTCTTGAAATAAGAAGTATCCATCACTGTTTCTTTCTCTATTAGATTGTCTGCGACTTGGAGCAGCGCTGCCGATGGTACTTTGAAATGCTTTGAAACTGCGAAAATCGTCGCAGCTTCCATTTCTACGCCGAGATATCCTTTCTTAGACCAGGCAATGACGTCGTTCCATGTTTCGGCAAGCATTGCTTGGCATGTGATTGTTTTTCCACTGGCGACGACAATTTCTTCTTTTTCCAGTTGAGCAATCAGTTTTGTACTCAAATTCTTGTCCGAGGCGAACAGGTTATTTTTTGCATTGCGTAGATACATATGACTGCTACTCTCTGTCGAATATGCTGCGGTTGGCGTTATTGTCAAAAATGTATCTTTTCCTTTCTGCAAGCCGCCGCAAGTTCCGATGAGAATATTTTTCTTCGATCCTAAGAGTGATGCGAGATGCAGATATTCGCTGAGCATTGTTCCGCCATATGCGACGATGAACCAGATCCTTTTTTTGTCCACGCGCACAGACAGAATGTCGAATAGGAATGAGTAGTCATTTTTTTCAACGGAAACTGTGCCAAGTTTGCGAGCTTGCTGCAGGAATTTGTTGCGGTACCGTTTCTTGTCCCATCCGCCGTAGACGATGCATGCATCTACTTTGTAATCTTTAGGAAGCCCGAAATCTTTTCGATGCTGTGCTGCGCTGACATGTCTGTACATAAAGCTTCAGCATGATTTGTATTTGAGAAACTTATAAATTCACCTGCATATTTATCATGATTCGTTATTGTTGTTAGTTTTTGAGTGGTTACCTTTTTATTGTCATGAGATTTTGGTTCATTATGTCTCAGATCATCGAGGGAAAAGCGATATTGACGGACGTCGGCGGTGTTGGTGTTCCTTCTCGTAAGCATACGGTCTTCTATAATCCTGACATGAAACATCAGCGTGATGTCTTTGTCGCTGTCGTCGATAGTTTCAAACGTTTTCCAAGCGGTCGTTCGTTGTCCGTCGGTCTGCCTATGGAAGCGAGCGGTGTTCGTGCAATCCGGCTTTCAGAAGAATGCGCGAGCTTTGCAAAAGTACCGCTGCGGATTTTTGCGAATGATTACGACGCCGACGCGATCGCCTCGCTGCGTGCGAATCTGCTAAAGAATGGTATCACTGAAAATGATGTAACTGGAAAAACTACGACTGGTTGCAAAATTACACAGTTGACAGCTGATGCATTCTTCGCACAGTCAGAAGGACTTGATATAATCGATATCGATCCGTTCGGCGGACCCGGCCCATTCCTCGACGGAGCGATCAAGCGATTGTCGCGCGACGGATTGCTGTGCGTCACAGCAACGGATTCTGCCGTTCTTTGCGGTCTGTATCCTGATGTCTGCCTGCGCAATTATTGGTCGATGCCGTCGCACGATATGTCGATGCACGAATGGGCTGTGCGCATTCTTGTTCGGTATTGCCAGATGATTGCCGCGCAATATGGCAAAGCGTTGATTCCGGTGCTCTGCTACAAAAAAGATCATTATGTGCGTCTCTATCTGCAATGCAGAAAGTCGAAAGAGCTCAGTTCGCAGATTATCCGTGAGCATGTGTCTGTGTTTGTGAATCCTAAGACGGGAGAAGTGCGCTCAACTTTGAGAAATCTTGCGCGAGGCGCACGTGGCTTTTCTCTCGTTGGACCAATGTATGTCGGACCGCTTGTCGATCCGTCTGCATTTGATGAGAAACAATTCCGCGTGCATATTTCTGATTCTTGGGTAGGCCGATTGTTTTCGACCGGCGAGAATACGCTCGGCTATTTCACTGTCCCGCAATTATGCAGTCTGCATAAGATTGCGGTGCAACCTCCTCTTGAATCTGTGCTTGCTGCGTTGAGATCGACGAAAAAAGTCACGATTGCATATGAGTCTCTCGATTTTGTCGAGTCGATAAAAAGTGATTGTGATTACAAAACGGTTGTTTCTGTTTTGCGCATCATCGGTGTTTCGAAAGCGAAAGCAGTGACGATTACTGGTGGAGCAAAAAAGAAATCGGCAAAAACAAAGAAATTGAAAGGAAATAAGAAATAAAAGTAATATTTTCTATACTCTCTTTATCCAATCGCTCGTCGAACGTCTGTCAATTCAAATGAATTGACGTCTTGTATCTGCATGATGAGTGGTTGCAAGATGTCTTCTGGCGAGCCGAGATTCTCTTCCCAGATGAATGTGATGTCGACGGCGATGAGTCCGAATGCGATCGGCTGTCGTGCTACTCTTGTCTCTGCGTCGCCAATCTTGCTCTGGATTGTCTTGAGCGCTTCGCTCTGAATATTGTCGAGGTCTGCGTCAGGCGATGATGGCATGATGCGTGCTGTGATTATTACTTTTGCCATTGTGTGTCTCTTTTTCTTTTCTGCTTTTGAAATAGAAGAATAAAAGATTAGGGTTAATTTTTAATTTGGTCCGCTGAAACCGCAATTCGGGCACGTGTATCGTGCTGCGATAGCTCGAGATTGTTTGCTGCGAACGATTTCTGCTTTCTCGCATTTAGGGCAGAGGAAGATAACGCTGCCTGGATCGTTGAGAATTTCTTTGTTGAGTGAGAGACATTTCTTTGCTTCTTGCATGGTTTGGACCTCGAATCGTGTCTATTGGCTAATATACCTTGTATACATTGAGTATAATTGCTCAATTAATTATGGTGTATTATAGTGTAGTGCACTATTCTGTGTGGTATTCTTGCGGAACTGAGGGCGTTTTATAAAGTTTATGCCGTGGTTATCATTTTCTTGTGCGAATGCTTATAAATAAATACTGAGATAATTATTTTGGAAATTTTTGAAAAGAGGAGATTAGTTCATGTTTGAGAGTTTGATGTTCTGGAAAAAGAAAGAGGATCCTTCTGCGTCGTCAGCTGCGTCTTTCGCTTCATTTGGCTCTGGTCTGCAAAGTTCTGGCACGATGCCTCCTGGATTTGGTGCCGACCAATCACAATCATTTCATCCGCTTGACGTGCAGAATCCGCCGGCGTTCGGCGATATGCAAAATGGCGGCAATATGAGTAGCATGGGCGGTATGAGTGGTATGTCGGGTGGAATGGGCATGAATGGCATGAGTCCGGCAGGATTTGGTCAATCAGTTTCTAGTGGAGTTCCGACATTCCCGACTGGAATGGCAAATTCGGGTGGTTTACCTACAACGAGCGATCCTTTTGGTTCACAATCATCAACGTCATTTAGCCAGCCGCAGTTTGGCGGTGGTCAAAGTATGCAGCAATTCTCCGCTGGACAACTTCCTGCGCGCGATACTGGGGCTGATCCAAATAAGATTCATCCGCGAGACATTGAATTGATCCTTTCACGTCTTGAGCTGGTTCGTTCTGAGCTTGAGAATGTCAATCATCGGCTTTCGTTCATCGAGCAGTCATTTGGTTCTCGGCAAGGACAATCTGGTCTGAAGAATTCTAAGAACAATTGGTATTGATCCTGTCTGTTAATTTTTTTAGCCGTTTCTCTCTTTTTATGTGTAAGATGGGTAAGTCTTATTAATAGGAACTATGCTTTTCTGCCCTTATGGCTGATGATAAATTATCTGACTATGTATTACTGTACTTTCCGTTGCTTCTTGTTTTCACAATCGATCGTTTGACGAAAAGTCTAGCTGTTTCAACATTGTCGCAAGTTGAGCCTTTGCCCTTTTGGAATGGTCTGTTCTCGCTCTCACTCACATACAACCGCGGTATCGCTTTTGGGCTTCTGTCAGCGCACGGTGATATTGTTGTTCTCTGCATCAGTATTATTTTGCTCATCGGATTGTTGAGCATCCACAATATTCCGCGACGATACTATCTGCCGTTCGGTCTTATTCTCGGCGGCGCTTTCGGGAATGTATTCGATCGGTTCATCTACTCGCAAGGTGTCGTTGATTTCATCTCTGTTCCTCACTTTTCTATATTCAACGTTGCAGATATTGCGATAACGGTTGGCATCATCTTTTTGATATTGAGTTTGTTCCTTTCTGAAACTCGTTCTGCTGTCCGGCATAAGCAGAAGAAAAATAAATCGCAGAAATCTGCCGTGAAATCGGCTGCTAAAAAAACTGCACGACGTCGTGCATAGTTTTATAAACGATCTTTGATTTCGCGGTATACTATGCCAGCACCAATAGAACCACCCGTTGCACCGACAGTCGGCGCAGAAGGTGGCGAGGAACTTGAATCTACGAGACTTCGAATGCCGCGAGGCCGTGAAGTCATCGGCATTCTCGACCAACGTGTTGGTGGTAGTCGTATGAAGGTACGCTGCATGGATGGAAAAGTCCGTATGTGCAGAATCCCGGGCAAGCTCAAGCGAAAGCTGTGGACTCGCGAAGGGGATGTTCTTCTTATCGAACCGTGGGAATTCGGCGGCGACGACAAAGGAGATGTTGTTTTCAAGTATCGACCGAATCAAGTCGCTGCGCTCAAATCGAAAGGAATTTTGGCGTCGCTTGAATCGTACGAAGATTTCTAGTGTGAAGATTTTTATTTAATCTTGCTAGTTCTTCATTAATGTTTCCAATACTAGATTTTTTTCAATTGCTTGAATGGAGTTGGGATACACTTCTTTTATTTTGGCAGATAAGTCTTGTTCTTTTAATTATTGCAATTATTGGATTGATTCTAGCCCTTCGTCACAAACCAAAAATTAAATTTAAGAGATTATTGATTTGCATTTATCCCTTGCCGCTCCACATCATTATTTGTTGCACTGGTGCAATTTATTTCAATGCTGGGAGTTTTTCCGTTGCCAATTTTGCAAATCTAGCATTTGGCGCGATAAATTTACTATATTTAATCCTCGGGATTTTTTATGCGCGAGGCTTTAGAACGCTTTTCATTTCGAGTTCTCTCTTTATTTTTTTAATTACCCTATCTAGCATTTTTATGGCGAGTATGTCTATTACAAATAATTGGCTTTGACTTATTCGGTTCACCCGAAAATGACAAAGTTCCTCGTCGACAAACTCGAAACATTTAAATAGTATGCTCGCGAAAAATCGCTAAACAACTATAATACAACGAGCAATCGTTGGCAACTTTTTTTGATGAGGTGAAGAAATGTTTTATAATAAGAAAGCAGAAGCGGGTATCGGTACGCTGATTCTATTTATTGCTTTGATCCTCGTTGCCGCTGTTGCTGCAGGCGTTTTAATCCAGACATCTGGAAGCTTGCAGTCAAAAGCATTAGCAACTGGTTCGAAGACACAGACACAAGTATCTACACAGCTAGTCGTCAACCTTATGTGGGGCGAAAACGGTTCAACGAGTAACGTATCTCGTGTTTATGCAGAACTCAAACTTGCACCAGGTTCAGACGCAATCAAGCTCAACGACACGCTTTTCGAATTCGTCCTTTCTGACGCATCGACAAGTCTGACAAATTCAGGAACGGTTGCTCAATGTAACCCGGCAGTCATTGCTGGTCTATTATCAGGAACATTCGCTACTGAGTACCTTGTCCAATCGACAAGCTACAAAGCTGACTATCTCCAACAGGGCGATGTCATCAGAATTTGCTTCAACACACCACGTCCAGTCTTGGAAGCGCAGACATTCAGATTCCTCGCAATCCCAAGAAGCGGCGGTATAACACAGATCAACGGCAGAACACCAGACGTCATGGCATCGTATCAGATTGCTATGTTCCCTTAGAGGTACACAATGAAAGAACTCTACAAAAAAGCGGAAGCGGGCATCGGAACGCTCATCTTGTTCATTGCGTTGATTCTCGTCGCAGCAGTCGCAGCAGGCGTCTTGATCCAGACATCTGGTTCATTGCAGTCCAAAGCACTCGCAACGGGTAGCCAAGCACAGACACAGGTCTCATCCGGTTTGAACATCCTTCAAGCTTGGGGAGAGAACGCATCAGGTTCACAGACTATCGACAAGATTTACTTCAAAGCAAAGCTTGTCCCTGGTTCTGATCCAATGGTCATGAACGCGTCATATGTCAGTTTCGCTACACAGCAATTCAGACAGACGTATACATACAACTCGACAGGAAATGTCCAAGGTGGTTGTGATAACGCAACGCAAATCAGCACTGCGGGATCAACATTCATCGTAACAGGACTCGTCGGTTACAACAATGCGGGCTATCTCTTGGATGGTGACGTTGTGAATATCTGCTTCCTCTCGCCGGTACCAATACCGCAGGCGACGCAAATAACACTTTCGTTCGCACCAAAAGTCGGTTCGGTCTCGTCGTTCACAACAACGACTCCAGACGTCATGACTGATGACAAGATTCCACTCTTCCCTAACTAGGGTTGAGCTTTTCTAATTTTTCTTCATCTCATTTTTTAAAGCGGTTTTTCTGGTTTATTTTTTGGTGGTGATACAACGTCTGAGACTTTTTCGAACTTTTTTCCATCCTGCCGATGACGGCAACTTTTTTTCTCGTCGAAATGTATATAAATGAGTAGGCGCAGTTTATGTGTAGTTAGGGATAAATTTTTCATAGGGTTATAACAATAAAAGAGCACTTTTATTGGGGCAGTTTTTCATGGTAAAAAAAGCGGAAGCAGGTATTGGATCTCTTATTCTCTTCATTGCGCTCGTACTCGTCGCAGCAGCAGCAGCGGCAGTGTTTCTCACAACATCATCGAGTTTGCAAGGTCGTGCGATTAGTGCCGCAAGCGGCGCACAGAAACAAGTTACATCTCGTGTGCAGATAGTCGAAGTATGGGGCGAGAACGCCACGCAGAATAACGGATATATCGGCGATCTGTATTTCAAAGTGAAGCTTGCGCCTGGCAGCGATGCAATCGTCCTCAATAATTCTGTCGTCGGCATATCTATAGATGCGGCTCGACAAACATACAAATTCAATCAATCCAGTGGGTGCTCTTCAGCGAATCTGACGAATAGTTCGCTTGGCGGAAACAAATTCCTCATCACACCGCGCATCAACTATGCTCGTGCGGGTTACTTGCAGGATGGCGATCTTATTGACGTCTGTGTCCGTTTGCCGCAGAACATCACTGGCGACTCTCGGCTTACCGTGCAATTCATCACACCGTCTGGAATACCGACGAGTCTCGCACTCACGACACCGAGCGTCATGAGCGACAACAAGATTCCGCTGTACCCGTAATCCATTCCTTTCATTTCCACTTTGAGTTTTTCCTCGGACGCAACAGCAAATGTCATTCACACATAAAAAAATAAAGTCGAATAGAACGAGTAGAGCAATCAACCAAAAGGCGGAAGCAGGTATTGGATCGCTCATTCTCTTCATCGCTCTCGTTCTCGTTGCGGCAGCAGCGGCTGCAGTATTCATAACGACAACATCGAACTTGCAGGGCAAAGCGATCAGCTCGGCGAGTGGCGTACAGAAACAAGTTGCGGATGGCGTCATGATGCTTGAGATGTGGGGCGAAAACGCAACGCAGGATAATGGATACATCGGCGATATCTATTTCAAGATAAAATTACAACCAGGCAGCGATGCGATCGTCCTCAATAATTCTATCGTTGGCGTGTCGATAGATGCAGGTCACCAAACGTACAAATTCAATCAGTCGAGTGGCTGCTCGTATGCAAATCTTACTGCAAGTGCAGCTGTAGGAAATAAATTCTTGATCACTCCGCGAATCAATTATGCTCGCGGCGGGTACTTGCAAGACGGTGATATCATTGATGTCTGTGTTCGTCTCCCTCAGAATATCAGCGGTGACTCACATTTGTCGGTGCAATTTTTCCCACCTTTTGGAGCAGCAACAACATTGAGTATCACAACGCCGAGCGTTATGTCTGATAATAAGATTCCACTATATCCTTAATGACAACATGAATCTGTATCATTATTAAGTTATTATTTATCGACGGAGTCTCGTCGAAAGATATATAAATAGTATTAGGGGTAATCCAACATATTTTGGGCGAGTTTTGTATGAGGAATAAGAGAGCAGCTATCATGGCTGGAAAGACTGCTGAAGCAGGCATGGGGACACTTATTCTCTTTATCGCATTCATTCTTGTAGCTGCAATCGCAGCAGCAGTTCTCGTCAATACTGCGGGTTCATTGCAATCACGCGCGCTCACGACTGGTACAAAAACACAGAAGCAAGTCTCTTCAGGCATCTCAGTCCTCACAATCTACGGTGAAAACTCCTCGACGACAGCTCAGATAAATTATCTGTATGCGACAATACGATTGACTGCTGGAAGCGATCCGGTGCTCTTGAATGCTTCGCTTATCGATGTTTTCTCAGGTCTTATTTCCTCGGCATATG
>CAZGJY010000025.1:8996-9913 GCA_964525725.1 uncultured Methanosarcinales archaeon
ATTGCACTCCATCATGGCTCAGTAATGCAACGCTTGCATCAAAATACTTCGCGGTCCAAGCACAAGAAGGATATACGCTTCCTGGCGTCCTCCAAGACGGCGACGTTTTGTTGACTTGCGTCCGATTGCCGAGCGGTCTCAACGAAAGCCAGAAAGTCACGTGGGAATTCTCGCCGAAGAGCGGTTCTTTCACGAGCATAAAAACAGAGACGCCACCTGTCATGTCGATGGCAAAAGTATTCTTGTTCCCTTAGTTATCTCATTTCTTTTGTTTTCTTTTTTGCTGTATCGCTGCGGAGATTCCCTGCCTACGACAGAACGAGCAATTTTTTGCCTGCATGAATCGGCAAAAAATCTGAGAAGCTCCAAGGCAGCGATACTCTTTCTTACGTCTTTACCTAAGTAGCAATTCTCACACGACAATGGACAGAGATATGCCTTTAGTTTTTTAAACAGCAAAGTGTTCTTTTTTCTTGCGCAATGGCGGCTTATGCTTTACGTGCTGCAGATGATTGTTGTTGTGCAGCTCAGGGAGTAAGTATCAGCAAATATTTGGTGAACAGTTGGTGAGCATTTTTTCAAAAGACGGGATGAATGGCATGAAAGACACATTGTTCGGCTCAGACGGTTCTGGCGACAAATTCGAGCTTGTCTCTCCCTATCCGATGACTGGCGACCAGCCGCAGGCAGTCGCACAGCTTGTCGACGGTTTCACGAAGAAAGAATTCTCTCGTCAGACGCTGCTTGGTGTGACTGGTTCAGGAAAGACATTTGCGATGGCGAATCTCATCGCAAAGCTCAACAAACCGACGCTCATCCTCTCGCACAATAAAACGCTGACGGCGCAGTTATACAACGAATTCAAAGAGTTCTTCCCGAAGAATGCCGTCGAGTATTTCGTCAGCTACTACGACTAC
>CAZGJY010000026.1:0-9779 GCA_964525725.1 uncultured Methanosarcinales archaeon
TTGTTACCGTATGGGTGGTTGACTGCGTTCATTGCTGAAGCTGCGACAACTGGATACATACGATTCTTCTTTCGATGAGAGTAAAATGCGATACCCGCTTTGAGGATCGGCTTGTCTGTTCGTCCGCCGCCGGCGAGGATTCCGATTGATGCTCGGCAGTTCTCGTTGAAGAGTCGCTGCTTTTTTGATGGTAATCGGACGAGGACGCCGTTCTGTGTTTTTGAAACAACACGTGCGAATGTTCCTGATGCTCGGACAAATTTTCCGCCGTCGCCAGGCATTGATTCAATGTTGTAAATAAGTGCGCCTTCCGGAATCATGCCGAGTGAAGTTGTGTTGCCCGGATTGATCGATGCTTCTGAGCCAGTCGATACTTTGTCGCCTACTTTCATGCCTTCGCATGCAAGCATGAGGATCATCTCGCCGTCGTCATATTTGACTTGTGCGAGTGGTGTTGAGTGTGCTGCTGATCTGATGAAATCGACAATCGTTCCTGATTCTGTCGACGTTTTTGCTGCGTCGTCGAGCGTCGGATGTTTTGCTCGTCCTGGGAATTTGAATGAGTGTGCTCGATAGACTGATGAACCTTTTCCGCGTCGTTGTGTGATGAGTCGCTTTCCCATTTACATCATCCCCAAGTTCGTCGCAATGTCTATTGCTGGCGTCGTGATATCGAATTTGACGAAGACAACTTTGTTGCCTTTTCGAGTAATGTGACTGTTGACTGAGAGAACTTTCGCTTTGTACAATGTCTGTACTGCGTTCTTCACGTCGGTCTTGTTCGCACGCATATCTACAACGAATGCGAGCTTGTTCTCGGATTCCATGAGTCGAATCGTCTTTTCGTTCGAGACTGGGTATTTTATTACTTCGTAAACATCCATGAGTGTGACCTTGTTTTTGTTTTGTGATTTTTAGTTTTGACTTTTAGTTTTCGATTTTTATTTATTGGAACAATTTTCCTTCTTTTATCTTTGCGATTGCTGCATTTGTGAAGAGGACTGCGCGACCTGCGACTGCACCAGGTGCAAGATCTTCGACGCAAAGCTTTGCGACGATCTGAACGTCGACGCCAGGAATATTGCGTGCTGCTTTGCTTGCTTGGCAAGCGTCTGCGACAACGAAGAGCGGACCTGTTGCGGATTTATAGCGTCGATTTCGCATCTTTCCTCGACCAGCGCGAAGCTTCGTGACGCTTGTTCGTGCAAGTTCGTCGGAGAATCCGAGCGTGAGGAGTGCTGCTGCAAAGTCATTTGTCTTTGCGATTGATTGGAAATCATCTGCAAGGATGAATGGGTAGCTTGCCGGAATTTTGTGCCCGCGCGAAGCGACGATTGATTTGTCGACGGAAGCTGCGAGAGCTGATCTGATCGCTTTCTTTCGCTCGTCGTCGTTTATCTTGAGATCCCAGATTTTTGCTGGTTTTGGAGGGTGAGCGTTTCGGCCGCCGACCGCTTGTGGGACGTTACCGCCGACTAGATGCATCTGTGTTCCGTTTCTTGAGTGGACTTTCTTCGGTGTTCTTGACGCGCCTTTACCATAGACTGTTTTGTGGTCTCGTCGACGTTTGGA
Organism: uncultured Methanosarcinales archaeon; assembly: GCA_964525725.1. Taxonomy (GTDB): domain Archaea; phylum Nanobdellota; class Nanobdellia; order Woesearchaeales; family DATGWN01; genus DATGWN01. The sequence continues at coordinate 1,573 of CAZGJY010000026.1, forward strand.
GAGGTCGACACTGTGCCGCATACCTGCGAGTTCGTACGCGCCGTATGGCTGTCGTGCATTCGCTTGTGCAGTCAAGACTGCCCGGCTGATCAAATCTGTTCGCACTTCTTCGGAGAATTGAATCGGCATATCTACTGATCCAGTCTCTACATTTTTTGCGTCTACGATTTTGAGTTTCATGTTTCTTCGTTAACCTATCTAGTTTTGAGCATCAGTTGAAATGAATTCTATTGTCGGAGCGTCGCCCATCAATGTCTTGTTCGGTCGTGTCGCTTTCGTCATCTTAATCAATCGCTTTTTTGGTCCTGCGACGCTGCCTGCGATGAGCAAGTATGTCGTCTTGACCTGACCGTATCGGACGAGTCCGCCGGCTGGATTGATTTTTGCAATATCATCTGAAATCATGAGAATTTTTTTGTTCCACTCTGTTCTAAGGTGGTAGCCCATCTTACCTGCGTGCGCGACTCGATACATGACGTGACCTTGGCCGCACCATGGACCTAAACTTGCCGGGTTTCGGATAGATTTTTCTGATTTGTGTCGTCGGATGGAGACACCGAATCGTTTGACTGGACCGGCGAAACCTTTTCCTTTCGTTACCGAATGAGTATCAACAAGCTGTCCTGGCGTGAAGAGGTCTGTGACCGCAATTGTCTTGCCAAGATTTGTTTTTGAGAATTCTACTTGTGCCGACTTTTCGCCGCCAAGCTCAATTTCGAACATGTCTGCCGTCTTTCGACCGAAGCCACATAATTTTGGCTGCGTCGCGACGAGCATTCGGATGTAATCGTAAGAATCTGCAGGGACTGATTCAATCGTCGCCGTGCTGTCTTTGTTTGGAAGCTCGACGAGTTTGTCAAGTTCTGCTGGCAATTTACCCATCATGACTTGTTTGACCGCCATATTGCCGTCGAATGTTTTCTTGTAGAATCGTGCGCCGACAAATGTCATTGGCGGGACTTCGATGATTGTTGCCGCTTGAGCGATTGTCATGCCTTTTGTTGGAGAATGTTTGTAACCGTCGACAATCATGACTTGGGTCATGCCCGCTTTGTAGCCTGCGAAGCCAAGAAGCTGTGGCTTGTCTGACTTAGCATAGGACCGAACTCGTGGAACTTCATTCTTGGATCTGACGCGAGGCCAGAATTGCATGCTTCCGTGTCTTGGTTGTCGAATGTTTGCCATGTTTGATCGTGTGTGTGTTTCGCGTTTTTTATTTGCGAATGTTTTGAGTTTGGATGGAGTTTGAATGAATCAAGCGCAATATGTCAAGTTGATTTTCATCATCTTGACGTCTGTTCACGAATTATACAACCTAGAATAGTTGTCTCGACAACAATTGTTTGTGTCGCCAGACCAGTTATTCTCACAAGGTGTAGCTTTGAATGTTGGATGAGAGCATCATTCCAATCTCGACTATTCTTATGGTTGGTTGAACCTATCGTTGGAGTTGTTCCGATGTTGCGCCGTCGGCTCCTTTTGCAGGCTCGTGTGTTTCACATACGGACTAGGTCCGTGTGCATCTTCTCGTCGACGTCTTGGCATTGCGCTGTGCGTCGATTGCGCGATTTACTTGCGAAACGACGGGTGGTTTAAAAAGGTTACGCTTGAAATGGCGCAGTCGTTATTTGGGACGTGCCAAGACAATTTTTGCTTGTGGCGCCATCATCGGGATGGGATACCCGCCACTATTATATATAGCAATTTACGGTTCAAGCCTGATGAAAATAGCCCAGATATCCCAGTTCCTCGGTTTGACAGATAATTATGCACACGAAATCGCGAATCTGCTGCGCATCATTTCGTCGCAAGCACAAGCGCTGACCGAAGGACTTTCAACACTAGATTCCGCAGGATCCAGAGGGATCAGCGTCAAATTTCTCTCGTCCAATCTCAAACTTGCGAAAGAGTGGGATGCAAATTGCAAAAAACTGGATGCGCTCCTCCTCAACCACTCCGAATTTGTGGACGAGAACACACGGGACACATTTGCCCAGTTCATCATTCCGTTGCGCACTGCACTCTGCAAGCAAAAATGGTTGCAGTCAAAATTTACGTTCACCGGTTTGTTCGCCCGTGCAGAGCCGTCGGCGAAATGGACCGCATTCCGCAAGTCGTGCGCATTCTTGATCGAGGCGGCTTCATATCCTGATACTCTCTTCGAGCAGAATAAAACGACAATAAGCGCGCAGCTGCGCGTCTGGCGCGGATTGCAGATTGAGCTCAATTATTTTCTCGACGTGAATCCGAATGCTCTTGCTGACCCTGAAAAACAACAGCTCGCAATGCTCTGCAGACGGATCAATTTTTTCTATAATGAGACGAAGAAAATGATGCCGCAGATACAATTGCAAGGATTCGACAAACGTTCGCAGAAGATTGCATAAGACTGTTACTTTAGTCTTGAGAAATACGTTGCCGACTGAAGCCAGGTCTCTCACTCGTTTTTCTTCACATTTGTCGAAATATTTATAAGTAGTTACTTCTCAGTGATTACAATGGCGCTCCGAGAAAAAATAACCGAATTGACACGAACGTATGGCAATAGAATTGTCAAAGACTCATCACTATTCAAAGGTGCAAGTTTCGTCCTTTGCGGAGGGATGTATTCTCCGACTCGAGATTCTCAGAACCAAACCGCAGATCAGTGCGGGCTTGGCGATTTTCTGACTACTCCTGTGACTAAAACAGGCATTGCAGGGATTGCCGGCGCGACATATTTGAGCGTTTCACCATTCACATTCGCAGGCTCAGCCGCAATCGACAATAAAGCTGTCGAAGGCGTTGTTGAACTTGCATCTATGCCTGGCGTCATGATGGATACAGCCATTCTTAGCGTTGCAACTATTTTCGGCATTCCACTCATACCAATCATCGGCTATGCGACCGGCGCAGGCATCGCTTATGGATATGAGCTATTGAAACGAAAAGAAGAATTCAGACAGTCAATCCAACGTGAACATTCACAGCGGCGAGAATCTGACGAAGCCGACATATAAAACGAGAGATGTTACGTGAATCACAATGAAAAGTTGGACTCTCAAAAACAATGCACAATTATTCTATGAGCCAAAGGCATTACCACATCTCTCGTCAATTCACATCGTTATAGAGCGTGGTTCATTCAAAGAGCCGATCCACGGACTTGCACATCTTGTTGAGCATGCAACTGCCATTACATCAGGTTTCGCTTTTGATTCAAGCGCAACAGAAAAGAGCGGCGATGTTCTCGAGCATTTTAATGCAAGCACAAGCTTGACTGAAACAAGTTATAGCCTTGGAGCTCTTAATGAAGACTTCACGCGATTAAGCACGAAATTGCTCGACGATGTTTTTGTCACGCCATTGTCAGATGCAGGAATCACACATGACAAAGATGTGATTGCGCGCGAACTCATCGAGCAACGCCCGCAAGAGACGCCAATACAAATCGCGACGAAAAAATTCATCTCGACGTATTTCGGCAGCACATGGTACGAATACGATGGCATCGGAACAAAAAAATCAGTTCTAGGAACGCCGAACGACGCAGTCCATGCATTCCGACGAGAAGCGAATGTACCCGCGAATGCGAAAATATTCATTGCCGGACAAGTCCGCCGTGCGGATTTTGAAATGATCTTCGACAAAATTGAATCGTATACAAAATCACCAGCAAGTGATGTTGGCAAAGTACCGTTCTCTCTACCAACAAAACCAATCACACTTGATTCACGCATCCCAATCAATGCGGAACTTGCATATCTTCAAATCGCATTCGAAAAACCAAATGTAATCATGACCGATGGTCTTGCGTATGGAGTAATTGCACAGACGTTGTTTTCAGGAGATGGACGATTGATGACGCTGTTCCGAGAGAAATTACGAGCGTCATATGACATCCAATCCAGCCCGATCAACTTCGTCGATGCGACAGGACAATACCTGCGGATCCCTTGCCACCCGGATAACGTTGAGCAGACTCGGACGCTTCTTTTTGAAGAATTCGTAAAAGTCTCGTCACAAGGCCTGCGAGATTCTGAACTTGCGCGTATCCAGAAAAGGCTCAAAATAGATTCGCTCTCCGAGCGAAGCAGCTCTAACTGGGACGTCATCAAGAACATGGCAGGCGCAGTGAAATATGGCGCAGACACGAAACAATACCTTGCTGCGATGGGCAGAATACGAAATGACGAAATTATCCACACTGCTCGACGGTATCTTCCAACACAAGACAGTCCGTACGTGATGCAAGTCATCAGGCATTCAGAATAAATATCAAAAACAGAGAAGGAACCAGACAGTACAATGACTACACTCTACCTAACTGCGGAATGGTTTGCATTCGGTCTTGATGAGCGGATGCCGAGCCATCTGCTCGCGAACATTCTTGCAGAACGATTGGCTAAGGAATTGACAAAAGGAATCTCACGAGAGGAATAATAATCATGCTCACACTCGACGCACTTGATATGAAGAAGACCATTGATTGGTACCAAAGAAATGGATTAACATTCGCACGATGCGTCGGCGATGTAATTGATGCAGTCGATTCGGGATATCAGCTGCATAACACTGAACTGATACCACTTTCCCAAAAAGAAATCCATTTTGTTTGTAATCTTTTTCCGCAAGCATCAAGAGATCGATCGATCGTCACAAGCATCAGCGGCGAAGAGCCGCTGTGGTTCTCTAAAGCATCAACGCCAACATTTGATGGACTACGAACGACGCCGAAACGGGATGAAGCCCTTTCGCCGACGGCAATCATTCCGTCGTACGCGGATTACTCAGTATGGCAAAAAGGTGGACCGCCGTCGGCTGATATCAAGATATATCGAATCGATGATGATCTTGCGCCGGCGCATATCCGCAAACTTATCGCAGCGCAAGGGCTCGTGCACGAATTGGGGCACGGCATCGTTGCACCAGCAGCGTACATCAAGGACTATCAACTTGAATTATCTGAAGGACGAAAAATGAGCGGGCTGGATTTCCTTACCGCGTTCGCCAATTGTGCAGAAGAACATCCGGCAATCTCACACTATGCATCATTCTATCGCGGTCCGCAAAATAAATTCACGAGTCCGCAGCAAGGTTACAATGAGCTCGTCGCGATCAGTGAAGAGATGTGCGAATCGATCGCGGCGCACCTGCTTGGTTTCTCGTTTCGCACCGATATCATGCAACGAAATGTCGATCCATTATTCGATCGACCGAAAGTGAAATGGTTCGTCCAAGAGTTCCTCAACGCGAAGAGAATAAACTGACGAAATAAAAACAATTCAAGGAAAGATAACATTATAAAATAAAAAAGAGATTTTATTATTTCTGCTGCGGCAATCTGTTCAGCACAGCATAGCGGAACATCGCCATCGCCAAAAAACCAATGCCTGTGCCGAGAATGATTCCTGCGCCTGCTTTGCCAATCGCCATACCGATGCCAAGCCCGAGCATAATACAACCGGCGAATGCGACTCCGCCGATTTCATAGCCTCGTCCTCTGCGCTCGCCGCGAGTGTATTCTGTTGCATTGTTTTTTGCATTATTTTTGTCAGTATCGTTTTCAGTTGATTGTGTTTTAGGGGATTGTGTTTTAGTCTTTGCCATTGTGATCTCCGATGGAAGATGATAGCTCGATATATGCGCAGCAGGAATATAAGTCTTTGTGGACATCGCTATAACTACGCAGTCAATCGTAATTGCTCAGGCATCGTTTCAATCGTCAAGATTTCTCGAGACTGAACAAATTGCTTGAGCTTCTGCAATGACTGCTTTCGTAATTGTCTCGCTTTTACCCAAGTAGAATACAAGCATAATTCTTGGATACGCTGCTCCGCCCGCGCACGAGAATATCCGAACGTCGTCTTCAGTTCGGTGACGCTCCTGCCATCGATGATCATGTCTATCTCTTCGCGAGCACGACTTTCGTCGATTTTATTACGTGCGAGCACAAGCGCCGGATTCTCGTGCATATAATGCATGTCATCGATAAAATGTATATCTGCTTTGTTGAGAATTTTTCGCAAGTACCATGGAGTGCTCAACTCAAGGAGATGCCATAATTCGCTCAACGGCCGTCCTTGTTGCGCATATTCTTTTGCCCAATATCGGAAGCGTTCACCGTGAGTCATATTTGTGAGTCTATTAAGCTCACGCGATGCCGCAGTATATGTAACATGAAATGTGCGTGCAACTTCTGGTGCTGCGACAAACATATTTTGCACGTAGTTTGATAATTCACGGAGCTGCTTTTTCGAGAAATGTTTTGTGAATCCCAACATCATCTCAAGAGAATTACTCATTCCGAATATTTTTCGATGCGATTCGCCGCGACGATATCCGAATTCTTGCTTGTTCAATACAACATCAGTCTCTTTGAATCGGTATACATCAATGAGCAAGCCTGCGACTGGAACATCTACGCCAAGTGCATCAGAGACAATAAGAGCAGACGGATCAGATTCGTCTTTCGCTTTCCGATATGCATCTTGTGCTATACGGATAGAATCAAACTCAAAGCGGAGCGCTTCGTGCCGAGAAACACGTAATTGTGATGCGACATAAGCACCAGAGTGACCGTCTTGACGCAGTTTCACAATCCGATTCAGGCATGATTCATCAAACAAGCAACTCCACCCAATTCCCCTCTTCGCGAATCATAAAAATAATTGAGGAATGATACAATTCAGAATATATAAACATAGTTATTAGTTGCCATTTTTTGTTAGTAGATATTTTTATTTCGCCCAGTTATAAAGAATAAATTATTCAAAGTAGTTTTTTAAGTTCTGCTCTAGTTGAATGAATGATTACGGTTAAATGAGAATGGTACTTGAAATTTCTATTACGCAATTCGTTTAAAATGTCGTTTGCAGCATCGGGAGATCGCACCACTAATGATTGCCTCGCTAAGTTAAGAATATCGTTAATATTCTTGACTTTACTTTGAAGCTTTATCATGTTTTTCTTGAGGACAACAGTTGATTTATTGGCGAATTTACTGCTTAAACGTGTGATATAAAATGCACTGTCAACTTCAGTCAAATTATAAGATGGTATTGCTGATCGTTTCAACTCAACTAATTGACCATCACGTTCTTCAGATAACATATCTAAAATTGCGGTGATGCTAAGTATTATTTCTTTTTGCTTATCAACTTCGATTTCTTTAGTGTGATATAATGGAAAGAGTATCCCGATTATTGAAACTATAAGCGAAATTATTGCGACTATAACAGTTATTATTGTTAGTTTAGTAACTACGCCAGATGCATTATTAGCTTGACGGGTTAGATCAAGAGTAGCCTGCTGTTGTTCCAGTGAAAGAACAGTTTCTTTATCATACACTTTGAAAATAGGAGGATAGGCAATATTCGCAAGTGGGTCAATTATCGTGAACCCACCTATATTCACATGCACTCCAATAGGAGAATTAGGGTTAAAATTTATACCCGCATACCAAGTGCCAGTTTGACGCAAGGGCTCATTACATAGGCTAAAATTATTTTTATTTGAATCTAAATAATATAACGTTGGATAAATCTCACGTCCATATGTAAAATTCACAGTGCGATAATACCAGAAAGAATAAGTTTCATTAGGCTCTAGAGCAGGAATTACAGTTCCGCCTAAACAAAAAGCAGGATTATAATCAGTTCCTCCAGAGCTAAGATTAATAGTCATGATTTGTATAGAAGTTCTACAACTCCCAATATTTCGTATGGTGACATTAGATAATGCTAAAAAGTCATCTTCTCTAAAATTGGGAAATTGATTTGGACTTAAAGAATACAAAGTTTCTGCATCCCAAGACGACAATTCGATAGATGGCTCCAGGACTCCGATAGTATTTATTGAACAATTATCAGCGGCATATGCAGTAGATATGAAAACAGTAATAAGGATTAGCCCGATTAAAAGGACAATCATTTCTTTTTTGTGCAGCATCGTATTTAATGTTCTCCGTTTTTATTTTCACTTTCAAGTTTAAGAGCTGATTGTTTTTGCTTGCCTTCAAAACCGCGATCAGTCGGTTCGTAGAATTTTGTCCCAGCGCCACCCATCTCGATTAATTCGTCAGGCAGATGCTGATTGTCCGCTTTGGCGTCAGGATTGTCGTGGGCATATTTGTACTCTTTACCGTACGCGAGGTCTTTCATCAATTTCGTCGGTGCGTTGCGGATGACGAGGGGCACTGGAAGTGTGCCCGTCTCTTTGATTATTTT
>CAZGJY010000027.1:0-9707 GCA_964525725.1 uncultured Methanosarcinales archaeon
AGAATAAGATACTATTAGTGAAATACTGTTGAATAATCAAAGTTTCTGCCTTACTTATACAACGCGAGTACTTCTTCCTCGAGGAAATGAAGATCTCCGGGAATAATCAGTGAGTGCATTGGCGCGCCGAAATCGAATGCGATCAGGTCGCTTGCCGTTCCGACTTTGATCGCAGCTTTATCGCTGCCGAGGCGTGCGACGCCGACCATGAGTGTTTGCGGCGCGATGACATTCTCTTTTCGCAGTGATTCAATCTCGAGCAATTGCTCGACGCCTTGCTTCACCGTCATGAAACGCGGCGGTTGCGGCGTAGTGGCTACTGCAGCTTTTTCGGACTTTTCAAATTTCATGTCGTCTTTGCTTAATTCAGCAACTTTTATGTCAAGAAGAATGAGCGTGTGCAAACCAAGCGACTTGTTCTGCTTGACGACGTCATACGCCGTCTGCGGTTTCCATTTGTCGTCGAAAAAAACCATCGACGTCGTTTTGCCGAATTTGTAGAGCTGTAGTCCGGTGATGCCGACGGCAGTGAGAATTGATGCGTTGTTGATGACGTCGACGATGATCCCTTTTTTCTTTGCGCGCAGAAATAGGTCGGTGTGCGTCGTCGCGGAGAATACGTCGCCGACGACGAGGAATGCGACGTTCTTTGTTTCTGCGTCGCGAAGGATCGTCTCTTCTGCTTTCGATTCTACGAGATTTCTGTCCGCGACGATTATTTGCTTCCCGAAGAAATATTGCAGCTCAGTTATGTCGTTCGCGAGGATTGCAGTATAATGCTCGAGATAGACGACGTGCGACATCTGGATCGCTTGCAGACCGCGGATAGTCACGTCTTTCGCGTCGCAAAGTCCTAAGCCGATGAATGTGAGTGTCATAGTGGCGTCAACAGATATTCTTACTCAATAATCTTAGAGTAAGGCACGATATTATCGGAAGGGAAAAATTGGCTTATAATGAGTCCTATCCTTTTTTCATTATCCGCAAGATCTCTGTTCACTTTGAATGCAACTTTGTATAGCTTTTCTTTTCCACCTATTATTTCAATTGCATATCGGACAGATACTGTGATGAGTGTTTTGTTAGGCAAAAGACGTCTTTTCTGGTAAAACACCAATGTCAGAAGAAGTTGTTCGTCAACTGGCTCTACAACAATCTCGCTCTGCACTATTTTTTTGAGCTCGGCAAGAACTTCTTTCTCAAATCTTGCGATATTGTCATTAATATGCACCATGAAAGATGGACGCCCAGAGATGTATAAAAATGTTGCCAAAATAGTCATTTAAGGTTTGCAAAAAAAGAACTGAAAGATTAAAAAATGTTAAAAAATATGCTGTTGCGAGAAATCAGAACTTCTTGAACTTCGCTACTTCGTCGATAAGATCGACGTGTCCGAGCAATGTCGCGCGGCAGCAATATCGAGTAAGACCGAGTTCGTCGAGCACTTTCTGAGCGTCCTCTTTCTTCTTGTTGACTCGCTCGTTGTACTCTTGCCACAAATGTGCGATTGGTTTGCCGCAGGAATGGCATCTGATTGGAATCATCATGGTGTTTTTCCTCTCTGTGCGCCGTGTTTGCCGTTTGTTTAACGGTACGACTTCTGGACCTTTGATCGTGCTTTGCCGTGTCTGTTCGGCTTTGCTGCTTCTTTTCGGCGGACATCCGCGACAAGGAGCTGTCGGTCATAGGCGATGTACTTTGATTTGAGATCTTCGTTGCCAGTGTATGCGACGAGGCCTCGGCAGTATGCGATGCGTGCTGCTTCTACTTGACCGTTGATTCCGCCGCCAGCGACGTGGATATCAACATCGACATGCTTCGCGTGATCGCCAGTGAGGACTACTGCCTCTTCGAACTTCATGCGGAAATATCGCTGCTGCAATTGTGATGCTGGGATGCTGTTGATTCGGATTGCGCCTTTGCCAGTTCTGACTGTTGCGCGTGCAACTGCTCGCTTTCGCTTTCCTGATGATTGGATTATTTTCATAGTTTACCACCGAGATGTTGTGCGATATCGCCGATGCGGACGTATTTGAGGACTTGCAGCTTTGAGAGCTGTGCTTCCTTGAATGATTCGAATTTCTGATCCTTGAATGCATCTGGGACGCCGACATAGCATCGGATACGAGCCATTGCTGCTTTTCCGTTCGCATTCTTGTATGGCAACATACCGCGGATGATTCGCTTGACCAATCGGTGAGATTGCTTTGGAATGAAAGGACCTGCCGCAGGGTTTCCGCGGTCAGCCCGGTTCTTGAATTTGTGGAGGTGGAACCATTTGTCGCCGGAGATGACTGCTTTGTCGCAGTTGACGATGTGGATCTCTTCGCCGAGGAGCGATGCCTTTGCGACTCGTGTTGCCATTCGGCCGACGAGCGTGTTTGTTGCGTCGATTATCATCATGTTTGTGACCTTTGTAGTGTGTAGTGATTTGTGTGCTTATTTTGTGCGTTTATTGTATGTGTTGTTGTGTTTATTTTATCCGATGATATTTTATCCGATGATGCGAAGCTTGCTTCCTTTCGGATTCTTCTTCATTTCATCGAGGACATTGACGACTGATCCGCCGGCAGCTTTGATCTTGTCGACTGCGCTTGGGCTTGATTGATAGCAGACAACTCGGACTGCGTGTGTGATGATGCCTGTGCCGAGGAGTTTTCCCGGAATGATTATTGAATCATCTTTCTTTGTGAGCTGAGCGATCTTCTTGACGTTGACGACACGAAGCTGTCGTGTTGGTGCGCGAAGCTCATCTGCGATCCGATCCCAGATCTGAACTTTTTCTTTCTTCGACTGTTTCTCAAGCGTGATGATTGTGTTCTTGAGGACGTCGTTTTTTTGGAATGCTGCTGACATGATTATTCACCGTTGTTTGTAGTTTTATTTTTTGCAATTGTTGTAAATTGTTGAGTTTCAATTTTTATTTTTTGCCTGTGCTACGGAGCGTTTCTTTTTATTTTGCCACAGCTTTTACTGCATCTGCGAATGCGTCGATGCGTTTGTCGAGCTGGCTGATCGCTTCTTTGAGGATCGCCTCTGGTTTGAGCTGGCCGAATGACTCGACGATGAATAAAAATTGCGTCGGATTGTAGCTGACTTGCGCGTTCTTCGCCTTGGTCACTGGAATTGAGAGCGAGCCGTCTTCTTTGACGAAGAATTCGTGCTGCGCAGATTCAAGGACGTCTTTCGGCGTGATTTCGATATTTTTGCTGCCGTCTTTGACGACTGGCAAATGTTGGAAGTGTGCCGATGCTGGCGACCACTTCATGTGCGTCGTGCCTTGTCCCATTACCGCAGTTGCTTCGAATTTGAGCGACTGATTCTTGAGCAATTTGACGATTGGCATTTCAGGGAATGCGCATTTGACTTTTGGATCGCGTGAGACGAGATCGCTTGCGAGGACTGTTGCTGGTCCTTTCGCTTCAAGCGACAACTTGACTTCGCTTCCTGCTCGAGAGACACCGTCTGCTGCGACGCTTGGATCCGTGAGGATGTATGACTCGAGATCAGTGACGAGCGGCAAAAGACCGAGTCGGTGAGCGATTGTTTCGTCGTAGAGTGCCGAGCTATTCTCTTGGAGCTCGACATCTTCGATCGCAAGTGTTGGAACAAGTGCTACGATGCTTCGGCGCAATGCGTTTGCATACGCAGGTGTGGCATCAGTCAATACGAAGCCGATCTTCGACTTGTCCTTGCTTTTTGTCAATTGTGTGATTTCCGCCATTTGTGTGTACCGTGAGTTGTTGGAATTATTGAGTTACTTTGATTCTCTTTTGAACTTTGGAATTTTAAAGGAATAAAAATGAAAATAAACTGAGTTTATACGCGTCGTCCTCGCTTACCGCCAGCTTGTCGGCATTTGTCGTGCGGGAGTGGCGTGACATCTTCGATGATGCCGATGCGCAGACCCATTCGCGAAAGTGCTCGTACTGCTGCTTGTGCGCCAGGACCTGGTGAATTTGGACCGTTCGATCCACCTGGTGCTTTGACTTTGACGTGGACTGCGTTGATGCCTTTCTCGAGCGCGATCTCTGCGACTTTCTTGGACGCTGCCATTGCTGCCGTCGGAGATGATTCCATTCGGTGGGATTTTGTTACTTGCCCGCCGCTTGAAAGAGCGATTGTCTCAGTTCCAGTTGCATCAGTGATATGGATGACTGTGTTGTTGTATGAAGACATGATATGAGCAACTCCCCAACGCAATTGTCGTTGTCGCTGCTGTGCGCCTGCTGCTTCTGCTTGTTCGTTTAGTTCTTGAGCGTCAATTCTCATGTGGCACCTATTGCTCCTCAGCTTCGTCTACGACGATTTCGACTGCAGGGATATCTTCCGTTGCTGTTGCGTCAGTTGTTGCTGCGGCAGCCGGTGTGGATCCTGCTGCGTTCGCTTCTGCGCTTGCTTGAGACATCAAGCTTGCTGCGCCAGCTTTCTCGATGATTGCACGTTCTGGGTGCATTTCGGAGAAGAGCGGTGAGCGAGCGATGAATGTGATTGCATCTTCGTCAGATGTCGTTACAAGGTAGCCCGGAGCATCGACGACGATTCCGTTCACAAGGATGTGTCGGTGCGTGATGAACTGTCGTGCCTGCTTGACTGTTCGTGCAAGCTTTTTCTTGTGGACAATCGTCTGCAAGCGTCGATTCAGGATGTCGTTGACTTTGACGTCGAGGACTGCTGCGAGATCTTTCTCTGTCGCGACGAGACCGAGGCGCTTGACTCGAGCGAGCAATTGCTCTTTCTCTTTCTGCGCTTGTGGCGTCGTCTGGACGTTGAGGATCTTGAAGTGGTCGATGATGCGCGAAATCATAGTATTTGCACGATAAATCTCTTGCTTGTTCTTGAGACCAAATTCGATGACGAGGACTTTTTCCTCTTCAATGCGAGCTTTCTGCCACGGATGTCGTGGTTTTGAAAACTTTTTTCTGATTTTTTTTGGATCGCCCATGTGAATTCACCTATTGTGTTTTTAGTATTTGTAATTGGTATTTTTTGTATCCGTTTCGTTTTGTTTGTATCAGTTTGTAGTCTCTTGTTCCTACTTTGAACCTGACGAACTGCCGGAAGGCGAGGAGCCGCTTGGACCGCCCATTGTTGATTTGTGCGGGCGTCGCTTGGATGCTGCTGACTTCTTCGCTTTCGTTCGTCGGTGCTGACTTCGTGTTTTCTGTCCGCGCAATGGAAGATTCCATGCGTGTCGAAGACCGCGTCGCGACTTGATCATCTTGAGACGTTTGACGTCGTTGTCGATCTGATATGTCAAATCGCCAGTGATAAGATGCTTGTTCTCGCCAGTCTCGTAGTCGAGCTGTCGATTCAACATCCATGTCGGCATTACTCTGCCTGGATTGAGAATGATTTCTTCCATTTTTCGGCACTGTGCTTCGCTGAGCGAACCAATCTTCGCGTTCTTGTCGACTTCTGCGATGATGCAGACTGCGTTCGCGAACGTATGACCGACGCCTTTGATTTTTTGCAGACCGATGATTGCGCATTTCTGACCATCGAGGTCTGTGTTTGCGACTCGGACAATGTATCTGACTTTCTGCGCGTCTGCGCCAGTCGATGCCACTGGAGCTTTCGCTTCTGTCGCTTGCACTGGTGCTTTTGCGGATTTTGGTGCTGGTGTCTTATCCATTTGGAAAACCTTTGTTATTGTTATTTTTCGTTATCGTTGTCAATGCCAAATTTTTTTGGCTTGAGCAGTTCGGACAAATCGTGGATTAGAAGAATAGTTGACATCTGTGCACGGAACCCGTCGCGAAACCGCGATTTTGATCCGACGCATGCGTCAGTTCTTCTAATGCCACAGGTATGTTTTTCCCTGCGATTTTTCATCAAAGTACACCCGAAGTGTACTCGACATTAGGTTGATGAGTCAGAGGAACAGTCGGCCCTTTATAAAGATTTGGTTGTGTTTACCTCAGTGCAAATTTAAAATATTTGGTTGCTCACTCGAAAAAAAGTCAAAGCGGCGTCTTCTTTGATTTGTAATATTCGCGAAGAGAACTGAATTTGCCGTCGCGAGTTCCAAAGACTGCAACTTCATTCATATCTAGATGAAGATTTCTTTTTGTGTCGATGAATTTGGCATTCCATTCGGCAATAATTGTTTCGCCATCTATCCAGACGTTGAGCAGCTTGAATTGAATGTCTTTCTGTTCGCCAATCACTTTCATCACCCAATAATCCCTGATGGCTTTGTGTCCTTGATTTAGTGTTTCTTTGGGATCGTTATATGTTGCGTCTTCTGTAAAAATAGTCAGAATGAGATCAGCATCTTGTTCTTCCCACGCCTTACCATAAATCTGCAACAGCTTAGTTGCTTGTTGTTTGCTGAGCGCCATCAGTGTGATTCTTTGTGCTCACTTTTTCCGAGGCTTGGGAATTTCTTCTTGAGGAACGGCAGATATTTCTTGTCGATGGACAACGAGTGGTCAGACGTAAATGCGAGCGAGAGCGTTGCTGCGGCGAGACCGAAATCACGGATCGCGATCGATGCGAGACCTTGGATGTAGACTTCCGTCGTAATCGATGCGAGATGTAATGCGAGCAAGAGCGCCGTCAACCGCGTGAAGATGCCGAAGAGGAGCAATGTTCCGAGGACAATCTCAACGCTGCCGTTGACATAGATGAGCTGCACCGCAGAGAGCGGCAGTTTTGTCGACCATGCTGGCAAGAAATCAATCCAGTCGTTTGGACTAAGAAGTTGTTGCACGCCGAACCAGAGGAAGACGAGCGACATGCTGATTCGCAAGAAGAGTGTGCTGAAGTTTGTCATGGATAAATAACTATTCGTTGGCTTAATAATTGTTATGGTGAGATATTACTGTTTTCCGCGATATCCATGCTCATCGGGAAGATGTGTTTGAGCAGCTGAAGAAGCGACCGCATCGTAAAAAAAGGCGACTCGCTTAGGATCAACAGCTTTGGCTTCAAGTGTTTCGGCGAGCAGCTCAACTGTGCTCATGAATGTGAATCCACTGTGCATGTTTTGCGATGCATATGGTTTTACAATCACAAATTGATGTTCGCTCATAGCCAGACGAACTCTTTCTGCAGCAAAAACATAGTCTGAATTTGCAATACTTGGTTTTAGTGCACGAACATCTCTGCAAATACCGTCAATACATTTTTGGACAATCTCATCTGTGAGCAAAAGTGTTTCCATCAAAAAAAAGAATTAGCTGCAGTTTATTACTCTTGCTATCAATAAATGAAAGATTTCCTCAAAATTAAAAGGACCACGGCGGGGAATTGAACCCCGGCCTGGGGCTCCACAGGCCCCCGTGCTACCATTACACCACAGTGGTCATGAACGTGACAAGAATATGTTCATGTAATAATATTAGACGAGCAACGGCGGGACTTTTATAAAACTTCTTTTTTGGCAGAAAGAGTATTTGACCCGTCGACAGATGAACGGATTGCTGATTTCTTTTTTCTTCGCAAGAATTTGGATATCGCGAGCGGCAGGATGAAAAAGAACGTGTAGATGATGCTCATCTTGAGCGGATCTCGGTCGAGGAAAAAGAAGTTCGGCAGATTCTGTTGCGCATACGTCAAGACGACGAGTCCGCCCGACGCTGCGATGAACGGAACGAGGACGTACATGATATACAAGTGATGCCCGGAGAAAAGATGCTCGATATCTCGCAGCACGATTTCAGTCAGCATGCCGACGACAATGCCGAGCAGCATGAGAATACCATAAATTGCTGCATTCGGAAAGAGGACGAGCAGCGGCATGATGGATGCGATGATGAACAAGTTTCCGACGCCGATGATGACAAGGAAGAGCCAGAGCAGACTTTGATCGATCACTTTTCGCCAGAACGGTTGCTCGTTGCTTGCTTGCACCATGACTTGTCGTGCGTAATCGAGCTCCCGGTCTTCCCAGCCGCGCTCTTTCATGTTCGAGAGAAGATATGAATGATGCCTCATGCTCCTCTTTTAGCGACGATGCTTTATAACAATTACGAGAAATGATGTGGAACAAAGAGATGGAGGAGAGTTTGCGAACTTATTGCAGGTTATGCGGTGACGAAAACAGAGGCGGATTTTCAATCCAAGAAAAACGACTGTGAGCAGGGTCGGTATACAATAGTTGCCGCCCGCGGAAATAAAATTCAAACCAAGACAGTTCGTGCACTTCAAATGCCGTCACCAAGAATTTATCTGTTGAATCGGCCCATGTTTTTCGTTCGACTGCGCGTGTCAGTCTGGCATCAAGCGAATCGTCAAGTCGCACGTCTTCTTTGAATGCTGTCCGAAGTGCATGGATAAAATGCGGACGCGGAATCTTATATCCCGTCGCTGGGATGTATCCCGGTATTTCTACTCTATACTGCAATCTTGCCCTATGACCAGTTTCACTAGCACCAAGCTGTTCGCCGATCCACAACTCTTGACCTGCAGTTTCAATTTCATGGAGAAAAACACCTTCAAGTATAAGGCCGGGAATGAAATCGACTTTGCGTCCTTCGAGATTGCACAGCGTCATGTGATACCCGATTCTTGTCCGATGAGATGATGGAATGTTGAAATGACGGTTGCGAGTAATGCTGATCATTTGCGTTGTTGTCATTTTTTTTGTGGATCTTTTTGTGAATAATTATAACACAACAAAACGAGCAACGCGAGATACAATACGTGCAGGAAGATATCTGCAGGCGACGCTGTAATGCTGAAGATACTTGCAATTTCGCTCCAGTTCATCTCTGGAATGACGAGCGCGAGACCGAAGAGCATGAGAAGTATCAATAAACCTGCAGCGACGCGGACATATTTGTTGCAGAGAAGTAATAGCGAAGTGATAAGCTCGACTACAATAGTCAGCAGCAAGGTGTGAGCGCCGAGACCGAATCCTGCGAATTCTGCTATGCCGCTCTGGAAGAAAATGATGCGGCCTATCGCCGCTGCTGCAAAGATGAGACCGAGACATATCCGGATTGTGTCTTGATATGATACTTTATGATTTTTTTTCTGAGTCATGATGGCACCGATCAAACGTCGATTGTTGTTCTGCAGGCTTTCTAATGCAATTGTGGTGAAATTTCAGTTATATAAAATTATGCGAGGAGAATTTACTGTCAATGCTCAGTGCACAATCTTTAGCGTTTTTTCTCGAGCCAGACCGGCGTCATATCCGTCGGAGTTCCGTTATAGTTCGATGTAATCTCTTCGCCACGGCGGATCGGTTTGATCGCAGTGTAGACTAGTGTTCTGTTGCCGTATTTTTTTGCGTATCGGGCATTTGGATCATAGCAATGATTATAGATCGACGAGAATCCGAGACCGATCGCCGCTTTCTCTTTCCAAGAGAAATAAACGTTGTAGAGATATGTCTTGTCTATTTTTTTGCGGTCGGCGACAGAGAGAACTATGACCGGACAGATTTCGATGACGTCGCCGACGTTGAAATTTCGGTTCGCGAATACGCCGCGGTCATGGAGTTTGCTTTTCTTGACGAGTATTGTTTGTGACGTTTGTGACATGGTTTTTGACATGAGATTCTGAATGTAGTTAGAAAGCAGGGAAAGTTGCAGTCTAAATAGTGTGAAATTGTAAAAGTGACAGGCACCCCACTCCAGCCAAGCAACCGCTCGCACAGCTACCCCTCTGCATTCTCGGCTTTGGATTCCCAAAAACATCAACACGCAGATTAAGAGCTGCTTGGTTCCCCACCTGACTCGGTTCACCTGTGCATC
>CAZGJY010000028.1:0-9601 GCA_964525725.1 uncultured Methanosarcinales archaeon
AAGACTGCTGCATTGCGCGGTTGAGTGTTTCTTGTGCTTGTTTGAGCCTGTGGCATTTGTTGTTCTACCATTTGCTGTTGAGTCACTCGTTCGTTACTGAACTGTTTGATTTGCAATTGCTGCTTGCGTCAACTGTGAGTCGGCGTGCGTATCGTTATATATCTTCTGGGAGAGGATCCATGTTCCTTTGTCGTTGAGATGGTGCGGATCCTGCAGCAAATCTAATTGATTGTAATAAATCTCTTGATAGTCGAGCAACGTATAATTGTCGCCGAGCGTCTGGTTCACTGCTTGCATGAGCTGGTCATAGAACGGATGTTTGTCGAACGACATATTTCTGATCGCTGCGTCATATTGCGGCGACACTGGATATTTGATGAGGACGACAGAAATATTATTCTCTTTCGCAAGCTCGAGGATCTTGAGGAAATATTCGAGCGAAGTATTGCCGATCGGCTGGCGATCCTGCGGATCGAAGCGATCCCATGCGATGACGCCGTCCTGGTCTTTTGTCGTTGATTGCGACCAGTCGTTGAGCGACGGCGAGCGTGCGTGCAATACTCCGATCGCGTCCAACATTCCATCGACGAGTTCATTCCCTCTGCCGATGACTGGGAGATATCTGTTGATGACAAGCTCAGGGAATCCGCATTGCGGGCAGATCATTTTTACTTCTGATGTATTGATGAACGTCGTGAACGCGAATAATTTCTTGATGATGATGCTCTCAGTGATATCATAGCTGAGGAATGAATGTTCGTCGAACTCGATGACGACGCGATCTATTTTTACGTCGCTCTGCGTCATTTTCTTGAGCACATAATAATCTTCGACGTATCTTCCGCCGCTGCGCGCGAAGTCGAGCGAATCGTTGAACATACTGATGTTCACGCCGTGGATCGCATGCGATGTGCCGAAGAAGATATATTGCACTTCTGAGAAATTTGATTTGAGGAACCGCTCGTATTCGAGTTCATTGCCATAATTGTCGTTGAATTCTCGTGAGAGATGGATGTAGAGTAGATTGACGAGGATGAGCAGGACTACAAGGCTAGCAAGAACAACAATCCCTTTGAGGATATATTCCTTGACTTCTTTACTCATACCGTTATTATTCATACCTTTATTCATGCCCTTTTCCTTTTTCTGTTTTATGCGGTTATTACTGATCGTTTACTGATATGTTGCGCTTTTTGTGAGAGTCAAATTTGACCTTTTAAATGCTTTCTTTCAATCTCGCGCTGTCGCTTTCTGTTTGCTCATATGTGGACCATTCTTTCGGGTTGTACAACCTTATGCACTTGATTCCTCATTCTCTTTCGAAAGCTATATGAATCAATCCGCTAGAGAAATCGATGTATGACGCAACCGACGCACTCAAGCCACACGGCTCACCCTGGGGCTCATTCGACTAACTCTCATCAGACTTCTCAGGCTCCTTCTGCACCGCATCATGTCCTCCTTGTCGCGGATCATTTCTATCCATTCCGCGGCGGTCTTGAAGCATTCTGTCTGCACATTGCGACGCGGCTTGCAAAGAAAGGGATTGTTGTCAGTGTCCTCACGTATCAATATGATCATACGCTGCCGTTGCAACAGACGTATGAAGGCGTCGAGATATATCGCGTTCCGGCGTTCGAGGTTCTCAAAAATACGTATTGCCTTCCAAAATTATTCAATCCACATCTCAAAAAAACGCTTGCACATCTGAGCTCGCAGAAGTGGGATGCAGTCATAACGAACACTCGCTTTTTCTCAAGCTGTGTGCTTGGTCGGTCTGTCGCTCGGCGAAGCAGAAGTCCATACATCCACATCGAGCACGGCAATAGCTATGTGAAACATAGCAATCCATTCGTCGCTGCGTGTGCATGGATTTACGACCAAATCTTCGGGCGATTTGTCATCTCAAGTGCAGATGCTGTTGTTACTATATCTCAAAAAGGTGCACCATTCGTCAAGAAACTTGGTGCGAAAAGCTCCGTCGTCATCTATAATTCCGTCGACACGAAACAATATGTACGCGTCGATGAGCTTATCCGCAATCGTATCAAGAGCGAGCAATCGATTGCGCCGGATGATTTCGTCATTCTCTTCGTCGGTCGGCTCATTTATGCAAAAGGTGTGCAGCATCTCATCGAAGTCATATCATCAGTGCCGCATGCGAGATTATTCATCATGGGCGATGGACCATACCGCAGCGAACTGATGACGCTCGCCGCGGGAAAGCCTGTCACTTTCCTCGGCGCGCAGCCGTCGTCAGTCTGCCAAGAATATATCTCGATCGCGAATTGCGTCGTCAACCCTTCGTACAACGAAGGCATTCCAACGTCGCTCCTCGAAGCTGGCAGCGTCGGCGTTCCTGTAGTCGCAACTAATGTCGGCGGAACGAAAGAGATCATCCCTGATATCCGTTACGGCGTCGTTGTCGAACCGAAAGACAATGCTGCACTCCTCTCCGCACTTATCTCTCTCCAGAAAAATAAAGCTCTCGGCAAGAGTATGACGCAGCAATTGCAGCAGCGCGTGCGCGAGCAATTCGACTGGGACATCAATATCGCGAAATTAGAAAAACTCATCGAGTCATTGCAGCCTGTATCGCACCAACAGCAAACAACTCAACCCGAAGTAGCAAAAACGACTGAGGTAACTTCCGCACCGAGCGCAAGTGCCGATAGTGTTAGTATAAGTAATGACGAACTAAGCGATACTTATACAAACGATACTCATACAATTGCGCGCGATGCTGATTCTTTGATCACTGATGCAGTCGACGAGCCGACTGATGAACAGAATGGCGAAGACGAACAATAAAACGAGCAATAGCACAGATGCTGCTGATGCTGAAGGGAAGACGAACCGAAGCAAAACCACAATTCTCTTCCCGATCCGCCTTGACCGATCAGGTAATCCGCAGGCGACGATCCATCGCACGATTGCGACGAGCAAAGATCCCGTTTTACAGAATTCTTTCCAATTTATTTCCTTCGCAGCAAACCCTTCGACATTCTTGCAATCAATACCATCGATGCAGTCTTCAAAATCGTCACGAACTGCGCACAAGTCGTCTAAGCTTACTCTCTACTCGACGAGCGAAAATCGATTCTTCGATGCGTTCATCATCACTTGCAAATCGATAGGGACTGTTGCGCAATGGGACGCGATCCATCTCGGACCGAATCCAGCGCTGCTTCCTCTTGCGTTGTTCGCAAAAGCATGCGGCAAGAAAATAATCACAACGGTGCATGAGGCACCGAGCCACACATTGCATCGCGACGCGTTCACGCAATTCTGTCTGCGCTCGCTCGCATCACTTGCAACAGTTCGCGTGAGTGTCAGCAAATTTGTACAGAAAGAAGTCACTTCGTCATGGAATCTGAACTCGATTGTTGTTCACAATGGTGTTGACACAGAATTCTTCAATCCCGCGAAAAAAGATGTTGCACAGACTGAAAAACTGCTCGGCGTTACGCTCGGCAAGCGAAAGCTTGTGCTCTTTGTCGGTGCGCTCATATCTGGGAAAGGTGTTCTTGATGTTCTTGAGAATTGTAAATCGCGAACAGACGTTGTCTGTGTTTTTATCGGCGACGGGCCGCTCAAGCAAACAATAGCCGAGTGCGCAAAAACTGCAGCCCACATTGTGCAGAAAGATTTCCTTGCGCCGGCGCAACTTGCAACTGTGTACGCGAGCTCCGATGTTCTTTTCTTTCCGAGCAGAATCGACAGTTTCGGCATGGTATATATCGAGGCGATGGCGAGTGGCACGCCGGTACTTTCTGTTTCTGCAGCGGCAGCACCTGAGATTGTCTCGCAAACTGCTGGCGTCGGTATTCTTTGCGATCCGATCGAACCGTTGTTCTCAAGCGGGCTTGCACAAATCTTCAAAACAAAATATTCTCGTGAAAAAATCGCTGCGTATGTCCGCGCTACATTTTCAAACGAGAAAATGGCTGCTGGATATGCCGTAATCTATGCTCAATTGTTTGGACGTAGCGTTACTCCTCATGCATCTTCTACTTCTCTCACATCTTCTCCTCTTCTTGTATCTTCTCTCACTCCTCAAATATCTCGATCAGATGTAATTTCGTCGGAAAAAAAGCGGGGCAGAAAATGACTGTTGCGATGGTCGCGAAAAAGAGCGGCAGCAAGAAATCGGGAAGAAAGTTGCTGATCAGTATTGTTATGCCGGCGTACAATCGTGCGCATTGTATCATGGATTCCATTGCAAGCGTTTTGCGTCAAGATATCCATCAAACGGCGCTCGACTGGGAATTGATCGTCAGCGACGACGCGAGCACGGATGGGACTTCTGCGTTGTTCATCGATCCAAAGACGAAACGACAATTGCCGCCGTCTCAGCTCGATTCGCGGATAGTTTATTCTCGCGCAACGAAAAATGGCGGCGTGAATGTCGCGCGCAATCTTGGGATCAAACGTGCTCGTGGCGATTATATTTTATTCTTGGATTCTGACGACTTTTTGACTCCGGATGCATTCCAGATATTGTCGCGACATCTTTCGAGCGCCCATAAAATCCTTTTGTTCTCGACGCAAGAAGTTGGGACAAAGCGTTCGATGACTCATGTCGCGCGCGAAGGCACATATACATACGCGCAGTGGCTCGCTGCGCGCGAGATTGGCGGAGAATTTTTGTCCGTCGTTCATCGTTCTGTGTTCGCTCGTGATATGTTTGACGAAGATCGTTTCTGTTTTGAGTCCTTCTTCTGGAATCGCATTGTGAAGAAATATGACGTGTTTGCGTCACCGCACGTTTTGCGCGAGTATAGTTTTGCGTCAGACAATCGTGTGTCGAAAAAGTTGTCCGACCCGGCGTACGCCGCTCGTCGATATGCTGATTATCTCAAATATCTCGCTGCGTTCGAGAAAGATTATGCTTCGTTTGGACTGGATGCGCAGCTCGCCGGATTGTATCTTCGCACGGGAGTGTTTGCTGGACTGAGCGGGAATATGGTCGGGAGTCGACGATTGCTCAAGAAGTCTTTGTCTTATTCTGTTTCATTTGGTGCGCTTAGTGCGCTCAAGTTGGCGTATTTAGGGAGGAGTGCGTTTGGGCTTGGGTTTAGGATTGTGAGATTGTTTATCCGAGAATAAGTAATTGAGTTTAGAATCAAAACCTTTTTTGATCTAGTTCTTGATACTCAAATTGATTTGCGCAATTCATCCCAATCAATGACTTTTTTCTTCGCAGTGAATCCAAGTTCTTTCTCAGCTTTTTTATCGTCGAGAAGAAGTGATTTGAGATTGTTGACTTGCGCAGTGCTGGTTATTTTCGCATCGTACTTTTCATGCAATTGCTCTGCAATTTCCTTGACTGTGACTTTTTGCTGATTCGTTATATGGAAAATGCCTGATTTGTCCGAGTCGATCGCGAGCATGATCGAGTCTGCTGCGTCGCTGACATGCAAGAAATTGCGCGCTGCGCTTCCATCGCCTTGGATTGTCACTTCTTCTTTCTGCAAAGCGTCTTTGAGCATTGCATAGATGACGCCTTTCTCACTCCCCGGTCCGTAGACATTTGGGAATCTGAGTATGCTATGGCTGAGCTTTGCAGAACGTGCAGTATATTCTACAATCTCCTCGCCGATCGCTTTTGTCAATCCATAATATGTGTTTGGTATTCGTGGATCTGTTTCATATGAGACTTCGGCGAGCGGTTCGCCAAGCGCTGCTCCCGTTGACGTATAGATCATTTTTTGGGCTTTATGCTTTATAGCACATTCGCAGATAGCTTTTGTCGTCAAAATATTGCTCGCAAAAAGTTCATCCTCTGATCCGAAGAACTTTGTTGCTAGATTAATTATGATTTGTGGTTTGTTTTGAGAAAAGAATGTTTCGAGGCGTTCTACATCAAGAATATCACCTTCAAACACTGCGAAGTTTTTCTTGCTCGCGTTGAGTTTTGCCTGCAGGTGTTTTCCGACAAATCCATTGCCGCCAAAAATTGCAATCAGTTGTGCTGTTGCTGGAGATTTGACCATGTGTTTCGTTAATTAAAGAGCCATTTCTCTTTTTTGAGCAAAGCGACAAGTTCAGCTTGCGATAGCTGCTTTGCATTTTGTGAAGTGAATTCGGGATGCTGCATTTTCGGCAGTTTGTCGTATTTCTGCTGCAGTTTTTTATCGACTATCTGCGGTCTGACGAGGAAATAGTCGTCTGAGAATTGGTGGGATGTCGCAGACTCGTTCTTCGAGACAAGCACTTCATGCATCTTCTCGCCTGGTCGCACACCGATGATCTTTATTTTCGTCTCTTTGTTGCCGAACATCTCGATCATCGCTTTAGCCATTATCTCGACGGTTGTCGCCGGCATTCTCATGACGAACAGTTCGCCGCCGACTGCATTCTCGACTGCTGTGAAAATGAGCGATACTGCTTGGCGTGTGCTCATGAGATATCGTGTCATTTTTGGATCTGTGACGGTGATCTCATTTTTTTCGAGGATCTGTTTTTTGAAAAGCGGAATGACGCTCCCATTCGTCCCGAGGACATTTCCGCCGCGGATGCAGACGAACTTCGTCTTTGTGTTCCTTGGATAATTATAATTAGAATTGATCATCAATTTCTCGCCGCACGCTTTCGTGATTCCGTAGATGTTGAATGGATCGACTGCCTTGTCGGTCGAAATATCGACGACGGTCGCAACTTCACATCTGATCGCGCATTCAATCACGTTTTGTGTTCCGATGACATTTGTCAGAACTGATTCCCAACTATTATCTTCGCATACCGGGACGTGTTTGAGCGCTGCAAGATGGAATACGAAATCTGCGCCAGACATCGCGAACTCAAGAACAGGTTTGTCACGGACATCACCAACGATGAACTTGAGTCGTGCATCGCCAGCGTATAGTTGTCGCATGTCGACTTGTTTGTGCTCTCCGCGAGAGTATATCCTGATCTGTTTGACATCCGGGAATTTCTCGAGGATTTGCCTGACGACTTCATGACCCCATGAGCCTGTGCCGCCTGTAACTAGGACGATTTTATTGTTCAACATAGTACCTTTGCCACCTTCTTTGTTTGTAACACTAATTATGCGAGAAATGTGCGCTTTGTTTTTAATTGTTTTGGCTATTCGCACTCGATGCGACAAAAAAGAAATGAGCGGCTATTGCATAGTATTGGATATTATTAGACAATGTCACGCTTTAACGGACATCTCAAAGAAGTAACCTGTGTCCCATGCGAGATAGCCTTCTTTTGTCAGGTCGACGATCATCGGTTTTGCTGCTGGACCGACTGAGCAGAGGAAGAGCGCTTTTTTCTTGTCAAGCTTGTTCTTCTTCGCGTAGTCAAGGGTCTGCTTGAGCAACTGCGGATAGACGAGCCATGCGTTTGATTTCGGCGCTTGGATGAATTGCGCAGAGGGAACTGCTTTCTTGAGCTTTGCAAATGATTCTTCGCTCGAATTGACGAAGACGACTTGCCGTGTTTTGACGAATGAGAATATCAATCCGAGATCGATGCCGGGGTTTTCGCGGAATGCGTGCGCGTCGAGATATGTCTCGTCGGGATTGAGATGTTTCCACAACTCGCAGCGCATCTGGCACCAGATGAAGAGAAGTCCTTTCGATTTGAGCTCAGCGTCGCTCGGCGTGAGAAATTTGAGGACGATTCCTTTGTAGATATCTTTTGTCTGGAAAATCTCTCGCAGACGTTTGGCGAGCAGTGGATCATATTTCTGGTGCCAGTCTTGGTAGTAGACGCTCGAGCCGAGCATGAGTTCCATTTCGCCGTCGCCGAATCGGACGAGCGACTTTGGATGTGCGACAAGCTGTTTTATTGTTTTGTTGCCTTCGAGAAGTTTGAGCTCGCGATATTTTGCGGCGAATGTGTCTGTTCCAGCGAAGTAGAAATATGTTTTTCGAAACATTGGCCAGATGTACTTCGGGTTGTTGCGCAATTTCTTGCATAATTTCCAGATGTCTGCAGCGACCATTTGTTTGTTTTCCTTTTTCTCAAAAAGCCGTGGTATCTATAAAAATCTTTTTCTTTTGAGATTTAAACTGCACTTTAAGCAGCTGCAATTTAAACTTTCTTTTTAGAAAATAAGATTACGTGGTAACTTTTTTGTGTCATCAGTAAAGCCAAGAGCACTTGTTTCTGCTGCTATGTCATCAAGACAGCTCCAATCGTATGCTGATGGTTCAGTTAAGTCTTGTAATGGTTTGCCAAGACGACGATCATATTCCATTGCACGGATTTGCTCTGTGACTTCCCAATAAAAATTGTTGCGGAATAGCACGGAATGCGGCAGATCGCTAGTCCTCTCAAAATCTATTTTCTGTTGTCCATATGTATCGGCGTGGTCAAAACAAATGTGGATTGGCCTGGCGTCTTGACGATGAACGATAATGTTTGGCTCTGGAATTCTGTGTGGCGTGTTGAATGCTTCAATTTCTCCTTTTGGGTTGCGTATTGCAACTCGAGATTTTTGATATACGCGAGTCTTGCGTTTTTCTGCATTCAAGCCTGCATCGCGTAAGTTTTTGTGTATCAGAGTTGCTGCTGATTCGGGATTGAATAATATATGTTGCCATTCTGCGAAGAAAAGCAAGTCGATGTCGTTTCCGCCAATTTCTGCAAAGTGAAGATGTTTTCTATCACATGTTTGAAGATACTTTTTGTACTCAGCCCAGTCTGTATTTGACCAAGTAGTTGTGCCTATTGCAAGACAGCCTGCACAGAATTGTTTACCTATGTCTGTGCGATATATTGCTCGCAGCGTATCTGAGAGGAATCTTCTCTCGAATTTTGATTGACGCTCTAACCATACGAGCGGCGAAATGCCATTCGTGGTTGGAATATAGCCGCCGGTCATGCGTTGTATTTCTTTACGATAATGCAATCCGTCCGGATCGTCGGGATGGAACGTCATAATAAGAATCAGAGATTATTTCACTATTTAAGAGTTATTACAAATACATTCCGGCCATGGGGTTTTGCATTTTTGTGATATGCTTGGTTTTTTTTAGACGGCTTGTTTTCTGAGCGTTTCATTCCAAAAAGTTTTTATACTGTCCGCTTGGCTACACGTCAAAGGATTCAAAGGAATTACGTATCATTAGAATTACTTATCATTACTCATCGAATGTTCACTGATGGCTGCAATCAAAAAACGAAATCTAGTTCTTGGATCAGATGGTTTTGTCGGAATCGGTCTTTGTCATTATCTTGAATCCATTGGCGAAGAAGTTCTCCATTATGATTTGAAACGAAGCTCGCTTGAAGATGCGCGCACAGAAAAATTGCCGCTCACGAACGTTGACGCCGTCTATTTTCTTGCATGGGACGTCGGCGGCGCAAAATATCTGTATCGCGACGAGATCCAATTCCGTCAGCTCGACTGGAACTTGCGTCTGCTCCTTAATGTGATGCCGCAATTGCGCGAGTCGCAGATCCCGTTCGTCTTCATCTCAAGCCAGCTCGCAGAAGTGCAGGACTCAGTATATGGCGTCACAAAGCGCCTCGGCGAAGTATGGACACACTTGCTATCGACAGGCGTTCGTGTGCGACTCTGGAACGTCTACGGTCATCTTGAAGCTGAAACTGAGCGCAGCCACGTCGTATCTGATTTTGTCTG
>CAZGJY010000029.1:0-9511 GCA_964525725.1 uncultured Methanosarcinales archaeon
GATGTTCCAAAGAAGAGGAGCGGGTCACGCGTTTTGGACCCGCCGGCTGTTGGCAGGAATTTTGATTCGACGTCTTCAAATGTCGTAGCATTCGCGAAGTCAGTGATGATTGAGAAGAGATCTTTCTTTCTTGTTTCGACTACGATATTATCTGGTTTTTGATCACGGTGAAATATGCGATTTTCAATGAGCGCTTCTTCACCATTGAGCACGCCACTGAACACTTGACGGAATTGTTCACGATTGAGCGGACCATCTTGTTCGACAAGCTCTGCGAGATTCTTTCCCGATGAGAACTTGTATACTGAAGCAGCACGTTGTTCTCCATCAACCAAGATTGAGCCATATGTCAATGGCATATTGAGATGCGGATTCTCTTTTATTTTTCGTGAGATATCAATTTCTGCTCTCGTTGTGTAACCATTCGCGATATGACGCAATGCTGTCTTACTTGTTATTTCCCTTTGATCCATGTCAATCTTGAAAATGACATCGTATGAGTCGCCGAAACTGCCGCGATATGTGTGCCGTGTGCCCCCGCGACCAATCTTTTGGATGCGAGAATAGATAGGAAATGCCTCGTGCAACGCATGTGCGATAGGGTCGTTATATCTTACTTTTGGTTCACGAGTTGCCTCTTTCATCATACTGCGCTTCTGCACGGCAGGCTTTATATAATTTGCCTTTTGGCGTCACTTATAGGTGACTACAAAACGAAAGCTTTATTAAGAAGCTCTGACAGCGTACTGATTACCCAACAACCCCTTAATTTTTATTATTCTTCACAAACGGACCGACGGGCGGCGTCTCGTACACACCTCCGACGGACCCGATTTGTGTTTTCTCAATCAACAAGAAAGAGTCAGTATCTAGAATCGTGAACAAACTATTCCAACACTGTCTAACAATGCGATTACATCTGAAAGCTGGAGCGAGACTGTCGCAGTATTAATGCCAGGATGACAGGTCACAAGACCGTTGAGATCTTTATCGATGATGACGGGAATATTGCTTCGCGTCACAAGCAAGCAGAGCGGCGAGACAGAACCTGGTTCTACTCCGAGGTATTCCATCAAATCTGGCGCAGATGCGAATCGCAATTTCTTTTTCGGCACGCCGAGAGACTGCGCGAGCGCTTGTATGTCTGCTTTCTTCTCATCCGGCAAGATGTAGAGATAGAAATGTCCGTCGTACGTCAAGAAAAGATTTTTGCAGGCCGTGCCAGGAATATGGCTGCAGTAAATTTTTGCTTCGTCTGCCGTGAAGACGGCGGGATGTTCATGGAGCGTGAAAGGAATATTCTTTTGAGCCAGAATTGAGATGATTTGTTCGCGCATCGTCATGGTAGAGCAATCCTCGCAAATTAAAGCACTCGTTATTTTTGATCAGACTTTTGTTTTGTCAGGTATGTTTTTGTGACAACACGCAGAGCAGGCGAAACACCTGTGTGAATTTCACTCATGCCTGGAATTGATTCATTAGCTCCGCGAACACCAACCTTATTTCCTGCGGCAGGTTCCCACGTTGGAATGCGATTGTACTTTGCAACGACTGGCTCACGGTGTGTTATAGGATCAGGCTTTCCCATCGCAAGACCTGCAGCGTATGCACTCTCAGCTTCTGCGGACCTACTGGCGTATGTCAGACAGACTTTGAGAAACTTCTCATCTTGCAGCCCATGCGATCGCATATATCCGGCAGCATATGCTTGTTTCGCATTCTCATCACGAAGATATTCTTGAGGAATTTTGTGGACGCCGATGAGCGGCGAGAATATGCTCGAATTGATGATTGTATATTTCTTTGTCATGAGCTGCTCCGCGTGATTTTGCTATATAAAAGTAATCAAATAATCTGGGTCAAGAAGAGCAATCAAGAGAAGATCAATGAATAGTCAGTCACAATTCATTTCTGCGACTGTTTCCAAAGAATGTCGAAATACTTCTTGTACGATTGTGCAACTGACGCATCATTGATGACAAAGAGGAGCGGTTCTTTCTTCCACACGCAGATAGCGACTTTGTCGCCCTGTATGAATGTCTCGGTCAACGGCTCGAAATCACCGTCAAAGAAACGGATTTCAGTATGTTTTTTAGGATGCCCTTTTGCGAATGAGCGTAGCCTGCTGTTGAATATCATCTTTGCCGGAATCTTATTCTCTACACGCACAAGATTGAGATTTCTCCAAAAATGCGCGCCGACACTGTCGACGGACTCTTGCGGCGCGCCAAATGCGAATTGCGGATTTTGATCAGCCATCGTCTGGCGGAAAAAGCTTTTCACGCCATTGATGCCTCGAAAGACGGCGGCATCATCTTTCTTCTGCGAGCGCACAGCAAGCTTGTCTAGGTTCTGCGCAAAGATGAGCGCATCTTTCTTCTGCTGAGCGATCCGCTTCTCTTGCTCTTCGAAATAGTGGATGAAAGACTGTCCATTCGCCGCAGAGAATATTTTCTTCTTCCCTTCTGTGACAAAAGATATCAGACCGCGATCGATGAGCTTGTAGAGATTGTCATACACGACGCTTTTGTGCAGCTTTGTGCCGATGATAATCCGGTGCGCTTCTGTAGAACCAAGACCGATGAGCGCGAAATAAACTTTCGCCTCATTTGACGTGAATCCGAGTTCGACGAGCTGACTTTCTTTCATTTTTCTTGATGCAACAGCTATGTGCTTGTAGTAGTTGCTTTTGCGACTACTAGTATTTAACTTCTCCGCGCCACAACGTGGTGGTAACAAAAACGTTTGCACAACTCAACAAAGCGCTTTTCAAAGGAGGAATCACAATGACAACAATCGAAGAGACTGTCGCACATAATCACGAAACGAATGGGGCAGACAGACCAAGCGAGCCTCAAGCTACTCGTGTGACTATTAAAGGCATCATAACTCACGCGGGAAAATTGCACAATGGCACTCAAGAACTTGGATTCGTGCGCATCGGACGTGATGATACGCTTCGTGGTGAGTACATCATTTGCAAGGATCCGCAATGGTATGATGATAAACTTATCAGCGGCTGGGCTCCTGGCGCATTTAGTGTGTATGGAGTAGGTAATTCAATGCTTATTGAAGGTCAAAAGAATCAATCACACATGCCTGACATATATATTCCGGAAATTGGCGTCGAGAAAGTGGATGGATACTTTGAACAGTACAAATGCTCGTCAATTGAAGAGTTGCCGCAGGACCAGGAGCTTGAGCGATATCGTTTTTGGAGTTTTTCACCCGATTGGGGATTCCCATCAACTTGCTCGCACTTGCCGCGGGATGAAAGATTCGGCTTCTTGCTCGCGAGAGCACAGCAAAAGGCATTACGAGAATATTACTACAATTATTATCAGACGAGAAAATGAACGCAACCACTTATAGTGCTGTCAATTTTCGAACGTGCCAGTCCATGCTGCAATGCATATAGTAATCACGAATCGAGGACTAAATACTATGAAAAATATATTTAAGCAAATTTGCAGCGGCATCGCACTCACTACGACTGCGGTTTGCTCACCAATCCAAGTTACGAAAGGCTTTTGTGCGCTCGAACAAATTGCATGGTACAATCAGCCAACAGCACCATATGAGAATCGTCTAGAGAATCGTTTGTATGTGAATGCAAAATTAAGCATGCCTCAAGTGACTGTTGGTATATATTCATTTAACACAATATCAAACGACAACAATAACTCATATTTTGGAAGTCAGCAATTGAGTGTTGGAACAGATGTAGTTCGTGCTCTTGGCGAAATCCAATTGATACGAGGCAGCAAACCTTCCTTTGCCACAGGATTTCGCATCGATAGCGGATTACCTCAGAGTACCTATGGATACACGACACTTTCGTTTGGACAAACTGCATCTCGATTCCAATCAACAAGCGGTTATTCTTTTCGGTGGTGCGCATTCGAATTGACGGGTGTCGTTACAAAAACAAAAAATCATCCATATTCAGAAAGTCTGGAATCGCAAGTAGTCTTTGAAAAGCAAAAAGTCTCACCATTCATCATCGGCAGAATTGAAACCACTGGAAATGTTTATGGAGGATTAGGAATCCGTGCAAATTTCTAAGACGCAGATTTCTTTGACAGATATGAATGTCGCAGCAAAACTAGAACAACGGCTCATTGATAAGATGATGGTACCTGGAAATATCGCATTATTTCCACAAACAACACTGGCGAAAGCTGTCGAAAGACGACTCAGAAAGAGAAGAATTGCTGCGACCGTATTCCCATATGAACATGCATCTCAATTAACTCGGCACAGATACATCGTCATCTGTGAGAATAAGAATAAGCTCAAAGCGCTTCTCGCACTCAGCAAACAAGAATGGATAAAATATCCTACACTGATACTTGCTGGAAATACGCACGCAATCCCGTCACAATCCGCCGTTGAAAATATATGTGCGACGCAGCAGACACCATCGTGCGCTACAGGCTATTCTTTTTGCATGTCTCACATATACGATTGTCTGTCATATGCTGCAAAAGCAAATCTGCGCGGCGACATCATCGAGCTAGGCAGTTTTCGTGGAGGTACACTTGCGCTCATACACTCACTCGCAAAGTCGCTTGCCATCGACACAACCGGAATCTATGGATTTGACTCGTGGTCAGGCAAGCGAATCCGTCACGGCTTGCTTGATTTATTTGATATGCCTGAGTACGTAGGTCATTCATACTCGCAGGTTCGTGAGATGCTTCCAAATGAAATCACGCTCGTCAAAGGAGATATTTGTGAAACAGTGCCAAAATGGTTTGCTAAATCTGGAAATAAACGCCGACAATTACTGTTCAGTTTGATAGACACTGATAATTATACGCCCGTCAAACGGACTTTGCCACTCATCGCAGATGCAACAGTCGTTGGCGGATTCATCTTATTTGATCACTATTACACTAAAGAGAACTTCTACAACACGATCGGCGAATATACTGCTGCTGCAGAATATTTTGACACTGACGATAGATTCATCAATTGGACAGGCACTGGGATTTTCCAGAAAGTCAAGAGCTAATACCGATAAGTATCAAGATGTCAGCAAGCAGTCAATACGCCGCTTATAATCCTGCAAGCTTTGGCTTTGTTTTATTCGGACCAGAATGAGAATTCTGCGACTTACCTGAATCTATTTTTGTTTGTGTGATAAGTTCGGCGAACAATGGAATTCTGATAGGAATCGCGAAGCGGGTGAAGTTGCTTGTGACGATCGCTTCTCCTTTGTCGAGGGATGCGATCGCTCGTGCGTCGTCGGAGAGGTCTTGTGCCGCAGATTCGATGACTGCTGTGCGCTCTGTTGCCATCTCGATGCCGAGGATTATTTTCGTATTCATGTTCGCAAGGATATCTTTCGGAATCAAGCTTGGCAGCTGTGTGATTGCGACGAGTCCGACGCCGAACTTTCGGCCTTCGCGCGCGATCGTCGCAAAGATATTCGGGCCTTTCTCGAGGACTTCCTTGCCAAGGACTCGCGGTGCTTCTTCAAGCACAATACTTACGACTGGTTTTTGCGAGAGGATTCCTTGCTTGCGATAACTGCGCCATGTATCGAACACTGCCGTCGTAATGAGGGATGAGAGGAAAATCTCCGCACGGCCGCTGAGCGTGGATGAGTCGATGATGACTGTTTTTGCGTCAGAAAGTTTTTTCGCGATGTCTTGGAGCGTCGACTCTCCGGCGTTGAACGAGTAAATACCGCGTTCAATTATTTCGTCGTTCGCGACATCGAGATCAAGCAGTTGGCTGAGGCGTCGGTTGACGACGGCATAGGTTCCATCCATAAATTTCTTCGCGACTTCTTCGTATTTCTGTTTGAGGAGAAGCGCGCGAATCCACTCGTCTCCGAACATGTTGTGGTAGAGTTGCATGAGCTCGGCTTGTGGCGTCGAGAAATCGACTGCGCCGCTGAAGTGTCGCGGCGTGATATGTTTGAGATTAAGTTTGAGCGAGAGTGCTCCTGGCGGCGGACTTGTCGTTGTGTAATAGGAACCGCGCTCTTCCCACTGTGGATGATCCTTGAGGCCGCCGATCCCATTCGTCGAGTTTCTGCCATAATATTCGTCGTGCGGATCGAAGACAAGGCTTGCACAGACTGATTCTGGAAGCAAATTCCAGAGCATCGTATACATGAGATTTGATTTTCCTTTTCCCGTCGTCGCTGGAATGAGGACGTGATGACTGAGGACTTCTCTTGTGTCGAGATAGATCGGAACGTTGAGCGTCTTTGAGCCGCTGCGAAGATTCCCGACGACGAATGCATGTTTTGGTTTCTGAAGGAATGAAACGTCATCCGCTTCGATCTCGCTCACCGTCGAGAAAAAGCTCGGCAGGCCTTTCGCGCTCTTCGCTTCGTTGCTGTTGCTTATGGAGAGGATTGATTTGAGATGTGCAACGGTGTAATTGCGCAGATGCGGCTCGTAGAAGTTGATCGCCTGGTTCTCCTCTAGATGCATTCCCGATATGAGCTCGAGATTCTGCTGGCTGATCTGGCTGCCGTAGCTGAGATCGTACGCCGTCAATAGGACTTTGCCGACCGGCGTCTGCGCGACGAGAAGCTCACCAAGCTCGATCGGTTCGTCGCTTTTCTGACGGACGAGGATCTTGCCGAACTCTCCTGAGATGACTTGCCCTTTTATTCTGCCCATCCAACGATGTAACGGCTCAGCATTTAAAAAATATGAGGTCAACTGCATTTTATCCAAAAAGTCAAAAGAATGTTATGCAACAGCGATGCTGCGGTGAAATTCTGCTCATCCTTCGCAGAATAATCGTCGAGAGTCCTGCATGAATCGGACTCTCTCCTGATTGCACACCAAGGCAGCATCGCACATCGTATATCAACTATTGTCTGTCGCGCGTTTGAACGCGAGGTGATACTGGATCCCTTTTCTTGCTCGCAGCAAATTCTCCGCCGCTGCGTCGACAGTCGGCGGATATGAGAAATAATTTCCTTCGAAGAAGTCGATGAGATAGCGAGCCGCCGCTCCCATGATCTGCCCCGATGCGGCTTTTCTTGTTCGAACTTTGTCGTCAGCATCGAAGTGCGGATTTCCCGTCGCATATCCTTCGAGGAAACGCCGTTCTCTGCGAACATCATATTTGTGATCATCCGTTTTGCAGATGCTGCGCAGCGCATCCCCGATGTCGATTGAGATCGGCGCGCGCATACAAGTGTCCCAATCGACGAGCATCGTCGCAGCTGCTCCGTCGTTCGGATCGAATAACATATTCTGCAATTTCGGATCGCCGTGGATGAGTTGCTGCGGATCGTCTTGGAAATAAATTGCATCGGCAAGCCCGCTGCGGATATATTCTACTTCAGGCCTTACGTGGTTTCCTTTCGCCGTATATTTTGTCGCCAAGCGCTCAAGACGATCTTTGTATCCGCGTGCGTCGTGGAATCCGGGAATATGCGCTATTGGCTCGTAATCAATCTTTGACAAAGCATTGTGGACTCTGCCGAGCAGGAATCCGGCAGAACGCCATGTCGCGTCCACATCTTTGCGCGGCGGAGCGTTATCGACATATTCGAACACACGGAATACTTGGTCAAGACAATTGATGAACGGTAGATCGCTGCTGAGTTCATGCCGCAGATTTTTAGCTCTCCTTCTTTTCACCTGAGAGTCTTGCACCCTGAGTTGTCGGGGGATTCGAATGCCGCGATCGTTGAGCTCATGGAAGAGTACCGTGTAATCTTGGATCGTCTCAGCTGGTGTACTTGATGACAGTCTTTGCACCAGGTAGTGTTTTTCATTCCTCATCTCAGCGCCACCAGCACCGCTGTCTGCATCAGTGCTTGTTGCACAGTGCCATGTCGCGTTGATGAGCCCGCCTGAGAGTTGCTCGTATGAAACGAGATGGTTGTTGTCATTTAGGTTGTCGACGTCGGCGTGGAATCTTATGACTTCGTCGAGCTGCAACGTAAGGGCTGTCGGTACACCCGGAAATATCATCTTCGATGATGCCGTTGTTTCTTTTGTGGCAGTTGCCTGCGTTTTTTTGTGTGCTGTTGTTTGTGTCGTTGTTGCTGCTTTTTCTGTGCCTTGTATCATTTGTTCCATAATAAATCACCTTGATCTGTGATTATTTCCGGCGCATTTCAATGTTATTACGAAGGCAATAATACTATTATCATAATATTAATAAACAGCCGCGCATCACCTATATACATGAATACAGTGAATGCAGATATGAAGAGCAGAGACATGACGGGCATGAAGATTGTCTGCGAGCAAGAGGACGGCTCGATGAGCATCGAAACGTCGGAATTATCTGCGCAACAGTTGCGCGTGCTTGCACATCCGCGCGCAGTGACGGTGCTGCGCGAATTGTGTGCGCGCCCAGTCCATCCGCTCTCGCTTGCGAAGAAGTTGAAGATCCACGAGCAGACATTGTACTATCTCATCCACAAACTCGTGGCGTGCGGACTCATCAAAGAAGAATTGACGGGAACGAACGCGAAACGATATTCAGTCTGCTCGCCGTCGTTCTTTGTTGCTGTTGACGAGTTTCGAGAGAGCTCTGCCGTCGCAAAGAAAACGAGCCAATTCCTCTTTCCATTCGTCACGGATAATACCTTGTGCGCGAGCATCGTCGTCGGAAGTCCCGATCCGCACGGTCCACAGCTCGCACGCAGCCGTGACGGTTATTTCGGGATGGATCTTGCAATATTCCTTGGAACCTTCGTCACACAATTCCCCGGTTCTGTTGTCAAACTCGATACTGAAGTTCATGCTGCAGGGCTCACGGATAATATCATCGTCATCGGCGGACCGATCGTCAATCATGTCGCGGCGAAATTAAAGGGCGGACCAGTCGTCTTTGACGTCGACAAGCGAGCGTTCGTCGTCGCAAAGTCAAAGAAGCAATTTGTCGACGAAGATATAGGTATTGTCTCAAAACAGAAGAGTCCGTTCGCGAAAGGGAAATGGGTTTTGTATATCGCCGGCATCCGAAATTATGGAACGCGCGCAGCGATATTGAGCATCGTCAAACATTTCTCAGAGTTTGAGAAGCACGCGAAGTCGCATGAAGAATTCTGCGCGATCGTGCGCGGCGAAGATCTTGATTCAGATGGCGTTGTCGATGATGCGCACATCATTGGATTTTACTGAAAGATATAGTTCTTGCAACTAGTTGTAACTATTTACTGAACCTGCAAGAACCTAGAATTTCTTCGTTGGTGCTAGCTGGGTCGCACGTTCCTCTTGTTTCTGTCTTTGCTCCCTTGTGAGCATTGAATTAACGAATGCAGAGTATGCAAGGATTGCAACAGGAATATATCCTATCGGCTCGCTTGCATTCATGCCGAAGTTGAGCGAGATACCGAGAAAGACTGGATAAAATCCAGCGAGCTCTGCGTATCTCATGCGCAGAGGTAGATGAGGCGGCATGTTGATTCCATCGTCAATGAGTTGCCTGAACTGCGGATTTGAGTCCTGGATATGAATATCTGCTCGAGCATCAGCGCCTAGTTGTGGATATAATAGTCCGGCCATTGCGCCAAACA
>CAZGJY010000030.1:0-9343 GCA_964525725.1 uncultured Methanosarcinales archaeon
ACTGATATGTCTCTGGTCCACGTTGACTGGGAGGTTCAAAAATGCAAGCAATACTTGCAGCGTACAAGAAGGAAGCACCAAAGTCTCAACGACGAAATACGTCTTGCAAAAGCATTCTGCAAAGCTCAGAATGTGTACGGTGCAGAAAGCTATATCGGCGGATTTTCAGGGCATGTTGTCGATATTTTAGTTATTGCATATGGTGGATTTGAAGAACTGCTTGAACAAAGCTACAAATGGGTGGCGAATTCAGATGAGTCTAACAAACCCCTGATTGATGTAGAAAGTTATTACTCCTCGCTAAAAAAAGACCCGCTGTTGCTCATCAATGAAGCGAAGCTGACGTCACCGATAATCGTCATCGATCCAATAGTACCGTCGAGGAACGCGGCGTCTGCGCTGACCGAAGCATGCCTTTCTCGTTTCGTAACGGCTGCGCAAGAATATTTGAAAAAGCCGTCAACGTTGTTTTTTGAGCGGACTGAATTCGATCATCGCTCACTTGAACTGCTTGCCGGCGTCACGTATAAAATCCACCTTGCGCCGCTCTCCGATAAAAAAGATATCGCCGGCGCACAGCACGTGAAAGTGCTTGCATATATTTGTGAGCAAGCTGCGCAGCACGATTTCGCCGTCGTCGGTTCTGGCTGGAATTGGTCAACACAATTCTCAGGAGATATTTTTGTCAGAGTGGAAAAAGACACGCTTTCTCCGACGGCGACAGTCCGCGGTCCGCCAGTTAGCATGGCTTCTGCCGCAGCTGCATTCGAAGCAATATATTCGCAAGCGTTGCAAACATTCGAGAAGGATGATCGTCTTTGGGCGACAGCAAAACGAAAGTTCACAGATTTTGGCGCTCTGCTTGACTCATTGAAAATGCATGAACTCATCACGGTTCGCAGCAAATCTTTTTCTTGGACGAAACTATAATCAAATAGCGAGACGTCTGGCGAAACGGAGATAGCCACGAAAACATAACCTTATCTTTTATTCAGATTTTATATCGCAGAAGCGCAACGATGCCGCCAAGACCGTCGAGCTTGCTGCATATCGTCGTCTCTTCTCCAACGATATGGACTGCTCCGCCCGCTTGTTCTATTTGTGAGAGGAGGGATTCGATCTGCTCGAATGTCCCTTTTTCTCGCGCAGCATGCATCGTGTGTTGGGAAATGAGCGCTATGCTGATCGCCGATTGTTGTGCAGCACGCTCTACTTCTTGCAAACCGTATGTCGCAGCGCCGTCTGTTCCAATCCGGCGCAAAACCTCTTCGAACGAATTGAGGATTTCCGTCTGCGATTGTCCCATCGTGAGCTGCTGGAATTCCTTTGTCGTCGACAGTTGCGAGATTGCGCCTTGTGATACGTCATCACACTCGATCCATTTTACTTTTTTGCGCAGCTCCTTTGCTTTCATGTCGACTTCACGGAAAAGTGGATCTTTCCAGAAATTGCTTGATGCCAAAATGATGAGGGCTGGTAGGAGCCGTTCATTGATTTGCACAATGTGTGCGACAAGAGTTTCGTAGAATGATTCTTTATCTTTGTTGCCTGAATGATTAGATTGACTACTATTACTTGTGCCGCTTGTTCCTCTCGCTCCTTTTGCATCGGCGCCTTTCTGTTGGACTGCTCCTTCTAAATTCACGAGACGAGTGAATCCTTTGACAGTGACCGATCCAATCGTCGCACTCGATCGGTCGAATGCAACGATGATTGTCGTTCCTTTTCCGCCAAGAGCGGCTTCTTCAAGCTGTCTCAGCGAGTAGTCGGGCCATTGTTTTTTTTCGATCGTGATTTCAGTACTTTCGTCGATGCTCAACGTATGATATTCGCCGGCGGAGACATACTCATTGCCTTCAGTTATCGGTCCGAGGAATCGGACATTCTTTCCGTCGTTCTCATATGTTATTTTTTCGACGGTGACTGTTAGATTCATCCGTTTTATTGTTACGGCGCTCGCTTTTTCAGTCGCAGAATCACCTATCTTGATTTTTCGCTCGGTCCAACCACTCACTTTATCGCCAGGTTGGACAATACGATAGGCGAGCCAGATATCATCGAGACTCTGTGTCTGAATTGACACTTTATTCTGTTTCATATTTTTTGCAATTATTTTCATAGCATCCGGATTGCATCATTATGCGCACTGTTATGACCAAATAATCAT
Organism: uncultured Methanosarcinales archaeon; assembly: GCA_964525725.1. Taxonomy (GTDB): domain Archaea; phylum Nanobdellota; class Nanobdellia; order Woesearchaeales; family DATGWN01; genus DATGWN01. Next base: position 2,168 of record CAZGJY010000030.1, read on the forward strand.
CAGGCAATAATATCTCAAATAATATTGCGATTGTATTCGTCTTTTCTCTGCACGAGTCTTATCGATACATTTATATATTGTTGACCTCATTTTTAAATGCGATGCGTCCATCAATTTTTTCACTCAAACGAGCGGCAAACGCGGTTCCCATGGGGACAGGAGCGACCTTTGTCGTCGTATTGACAATACTCATCATTTTCTATTTGATTTTCTTGCCGCCAGCTGATCGCGCAGCACTTCTTAACACTGGAACTATCCCTGACACAGGAGATGCATCTGGCACAAGTGGTACAGGCAGCAGCGGTACAGCGACTGGCAACGGATTCTCTGCACCAGTTTTTGGAACAATGACAGTCTTTGAACAATCATTCAGTGGTCCTGGGAAACTTGTTCGCGTGCCGCAATCAAATTACGCTCACGATATCAGCACCACGACACTTCGCGGTGCATATCAAGCAACAGTTCTTTTGACGGCGAATGATTTTATCGCTTCTCGCTCTGCACTTTCAAACAAGATTGCAACATTCTCATTTGCTCTTGACAGTCCAAAAGATGTCAAGAATGGTCTGCTCACATTCGGTGTCAAGAATTATGCGACGGCGCAAGGCTTTCTTACTATAAAACTCAACGGAGTCGAAATATTCTCTGGCACATTCAGCCAATTCAACAGCGATCCTATCAATCTCGGCGCAGCACCAATGCAACAAATCAATACACTCACATTCGAAGTCACAGCACCCGGAATCGCATTCTGGCGTTCGAACGAATACGAAATCACTGGCCTCAAAGTGCAAGCAGATGTCATTGCGCGCGATGGGCTTTCCTCGTCGGACAGTTTCACAGTCGATCCAGTCGAGACCCAACATCTCAGTTCGGTGCGCCTCCGATTCGTTCCATCTTGCGGTACAGACACCGGTAAATTAACGATCACTATCAACAATGCAACAGTGTTTGCAAAAGTTCCAGACTGCGGTTCAGCTAATTATGTGACTGTGCCAAACAGCGCCCTTGTCCCTGAACAAAATAATATCACATTCACATCAGACTATGGTCTCTACCAGCTCGATCAAATCGAAGTGCAGACGTTCCTCACGTCAGATGATGGTACGTCATATTTTTTCGATCTCGACAAAGACTGGTTCACGACAACAGATACAAAAGATCCAGTCTGTGGCGAATCTGACGGTGTTTGTCCTGCAGGCTGCTCAGCAGACGTCGACAGCGATTGCTGCTATACGGCTTATCAACAAGCGTTCTGGTGCAGCACGCCAACGCCAGTAACAGCAGACCGTTGCGTCGGTTATGTTGACAATCTTACAGCAGGCCGCTGCTCTTCAGGCTACAAAGATTCCAACGGCGACGTTGCAAGTGTATTTTCAAACAGCCATGTGTGCGGCGACAACAATGATGGCATCTGCCCTTCCGGCTGCTCATCCGATTATGACAAAGATTGCTGCCTCGCTCCACTCATTTCAAATGGTACTTCATCATCAATACTCCCTGCAAATGCAGGAAATTATTACTGCGACGAACTCACGACGGGCGGCGTCGGAAACATGTGCATGCTCTCTCTCTCGACGGAAGAAGCGGCGTTCTGTCCTGATGGATATCTTTCACGAAACGGAGGGCGGCTCGCTTCAACGTTCAACTTTGGAACTACAAACCTCGGCACTTCAGTCGGCACTGCCACACAAGAATCCGTCATCGACAGCGATTATATCGTCACGGCAGAATTCGACTTTGTCGATGATTCGAATTATCACTCCGCAGAATTGCTCATCAACGGATTCAAGACTAATTTCGACACGCGCGATCCACGCATCCTTATGGACATCAGCAAATTCTCGGTTGCGCAGAGCAACTACATCCAGATCATTCCTCAATCCGACTTCTCTCTTGTTCGTGTGACCGTCAAGGTCGAGAAGAGGTAAGTCGCATGCGTGCGGCAAAAAATTCTGGAATTTCTTCTGCGCGGACAATGTCGCCGACAACTTCTCTCACTATTTCTCCACCATCTACAGGTGGTTCCTCGGGTGCTGGTCCAAGTTCACCTTTCAGCTGGGGCAGCGCAATCAAGGGCGTATCGCTCGGATCAGCATCTAATGTTGTTCGCGGCGGTGGTCTGCTTGCGACTGCCGTGACTGGCGGAACGCTCGGCGCAGGAATGGCAGTCGGCAAAAAAATGATACAGAGCGACGGCTGGGTCATTTTTTTCTTGGCTCTGTTCGCGGCTGCAGTCCACGCAATCGACTATTCTTTTTTCCAATTCGCTTATTCTCCGATAAGAATACTTTTATACATGGTTGTCGCAATCGTTTTTGCCGGCACACTTTATCCTGATCAAGATGAAGCTCGAACACAAACACTCAAAGCGATCATCTATAGCTGGATTTTTTTCTTTGTCGCTTCAAACTTGGCAGTAAAATATTTTCCGACTCTTATTCCGCAACAAGGGTTGCTAGAATTCGGCATTGGCGTTGTCTTTTTTGCAATCTCGCTCGCCAAACCTGGCATTTTTGTCAAGCAGCCAGTCCTTGCGCCAATCTTCAATATGTTCCTATTCTCGTCATTCATCATGCCATTCTTAGGCTTTGGCATCTTTGATCGCTTTTTCTCGACGGGCGGAACATATGTCTACATTTTCAAGAATTATGCGAGCGCGCTTTTCTGGCCAGTATGGTTCTGGTTCGTCCTCTTCTTCACGCATTACAAATCGTTACCGATGCGAATCATTTCTGTTCTGTGCCTTGTTCTTTTCTTGACGCCTGCATGGTATGTTTCCTATCAGACGCAAGTGATTGGTGCCGATGGAAGCGGAGTAACGCAACAACAGAAAAGTGTCTACTTCCAGTATTGGTCGATAGTTCAGGACTCCACAATATCTTTGGGACGAGCATCGATGTCTCTCTACAACACGTCGTGGACGAAAACTGCTTGTTGGTATTATGGATTCCAGCAGCAGCTCGGTTCAACGACTGGCGGGACCGCCGGAGTTTCACAACTTCCTGCTTATTGTCTGGCCGGTGCAAATGGAGCGAACACAACGATCGATGGCTTTGACACGTCGGTTGAAAGCGGCTCGACGTCGCCCGCAGGTTTGACACTCGACCCAATCATCTCCACGCAGCTCAAATTCTATTCACAACAAGATATGACATTCCTCAGTCTTGTGAAAGCACACTCATTCGACACGCAAGTCTCGGTGAATACGAGCTGCTTCGCTCAAATACTCGGGAGTACAACTGACGCGCCGCACCTTGGAACAATAACTAATCCTAATTTCTTGTTCACAGGTTCGGCGAATAAAGATTTGACGTGCAAAATTCCACAAGGTTCTCTTGACGACGGCAAATCATATCAACTCACTATTGCTGCAGACTTCAATTATGCAACATCCGCATACTTGCGGACATATTTCACAAAGGCGGGTCTTCTCTCGCAATTCGCTTCTCGCACGAGCACGCCGCAAGCGGGTTTCTTCTCGTTCTACCAGATATCTGACAATAACCCGCAATCCTTATCGACAAAAGGCCCAGCGATCGTCGGAATAAATGTAGCAAACCCGGTCATTGAACTTGCAGACCAAAGCACAGGTCAAGCGACACAATTCACTGTTCGACTCCTCATCAAGAATGTCGTGACGTGGAATGGAAAAGTGAAGTATCTTACGGGACTTGTATTCTCATTGCCGAACGGTTTGCAGATAGTGAATGGTATTCCTAAAGTAAAGCCGAAAAATTTCCCAGACTACGCAACATGGTCTGATCTTTCATGCACAGTCTCAGGACTGGTCGCAAATTTCAAACCATTATCGGCAGATGATTGTGCGGCGATCAACGCAGACCCATCAAGTCCATTCCAAGACTTGAATTGCAATGAATACAACAATTACATCTTGACGCCGACAAGCGACTCGAGCCTTTCTGCATTCTCCATCGAGGCAGGACAAGAGAAGAACCAGCAAGTCTATCTGACGTGCGATGTCGCTGCAACAAATCCGTCGCAAGTGTTGGGCAATGCCCCATATTCAGTCAAAAGCATCCGCGCGACTGCGGCGTATGATTATACAATTACGCAAACGAAAGCATTCAAGACGGAAGCTGCGCAAGCGACGGGCAGCAACACAATATATGCCGATCCATATCTCAATGCTCGCAACTTCTGCAATACGCAAGGTTCGTCGCCGACGCCAAATTCATATGCGTTGACACCTGTGCTTGAAGATGTGTTCGCCGGTCCGACAGTCGATCAGAACAACGCACTGCGCCAAGAATATGATTCGATGATCAGCACAATATCACAGACGCTCATATCATCTCCATCTTCAACAGCTCAGCAAGGAGCGGCAACAATTACGGCAACTACGCCTGACGGTGGCCTTTTGACTGGCTCTGACTGCTTCACTAAGTCAATCGCGCAGGCAATCATCCTCAACAATTGGGATCAAGTCGTCGGAAATCCGATGGTCACTGGTTCATTCTATGGATATCTCCAAGCAAAAAGATCGATGATACAATACATCAATGTCTCGACGAACAAAGTCGATCCGAATCTCGGCGTCGGTGGTTCTGGCTCTGGCGCCGCTTCAGGTTCGTATGACACTGCCGCAACGCTTTTGCTCAACTCGCAAGACTTTGACAATTTCATGCGCGCAAATAATATTGTTGTGGGCATGTCATATCTCAATCAATTGCGTGCTGATTGCGCGAAAGCGAGCAGCGGCAAAGACAATATGGTCTGCGTCATCGGCAAATATATGTGCGGCACACAATATACTGTTGGCGATCTCTCGACGTTCTGCGGTCAGAAAACAGTGCCGACAGTCATGACTCTTGCGACACAGATCGCGCAGATAGAACAACCGATCAATCCTGCGGCTGCAGCAGCAGCAGCTTCTGGTTCGGCTACGAGTGCTGCGTCTGGCGCGGCATCGGGCGCACAATCGTCGGGTGCGAGCTGATGGTGAGTCCGCATGATTCAAATGATTCACATCATTCGAATACTCTGCGCCATCCGCAACATCATCCGCGACCAACATTTGACAAACGTCTTTTCGCTCTTCTGTTGATTGCATATGTCGCTCTTCTCGTCGGTTGTACTAGTGCCGGAACATCGCTCACAAACATCGATTACAAAACGGGCACGGGAACGTTAGCGCTCTCTTTTGATTCGCAATATCCGCCGCAGACAATGACTGAAGGCGAGCAGAATGCAGTCGTCATCATCGCAAAAAATTCCGGCGGTTATTCGATACCAAGCGGGAAATTACTTGTTACGACGGACGATTCCGTCCTCTATTTTGGAACAAAAACGGCGCAATCGACGAATGCTAAACCAATCAATTCTGTCGGTCTTGTGAAAGGCAATCAGCCGCTTTACGGCAAGTCCATTATCTCGCCAGACGGCGAGCAGCAATCATTCTCTTTCGATATCTATGCGCTCCCTTTGCCGCAGGAAAGTCAACAACGATCTGCGACGATAACTGCGTATGCTTGCTTCCCCTATGAAACATTCCAGCACGCAGCGGTCTGCATCGATTTCGACCCATATAAAACTTTGACGAGCAGCCAAGTACAAACTGCGTGCCATTCGCAAGATGTCACAGTCGATGCTGGCGGCGGTCCGGTCAATGTGCAAGTCGTCCAGAGCAGATTCGACAAAGATTCGCAAGGGAATATTTTGCCGAGCTTTTATTTCACGATACAAGCTGACTCCAATCTGAAATTTTTTGCTCTCGGCGACCAAGATGCATTCTGTGACGCAAGCCAGATTATCGCAAAAACTCACGATACTGTGTATCTCGCAGCGTATCTCTCCGATCAGCCGCTCGTCTGTGATGGTCTGCAGCTTGTGCCTGGTTATCAATCGACATACGCTGTCCCTCTCACCGATAGTCAAGCAAAAGTCACTTGCAGAACGTCGCAAGCGATATATGCAAACTCAAATCCATCCGGCCCGACGGGAAATTACCTTGCGCCGCTCACAATCAATATGACGTATGGCGTTGTCGCGACAGCGTCGCAATACGTCGAAGTAAAAGCAGCGTCAAATTAACAAAATCAGTAAATTAACGAAGTCAATATAGTTAATTTTCATTAAACTAATTCTCAGTATAAATTCTCATTAAATCCTAATTAAATAATCAGGCAAGTTCAGTCTACGCAAAAGTGAATAAATTATTAGCAATAGGGCATTTAGTCATTTAGTTATATTTTCTTTCTCTTTTCTTTCTTAATCTCTGCAGAGCAATCCGCAGTAATTTTATAAAGACGGAGTGGCACGATTCGTCCAATGAAGCGGGATCATCTGCATATTGGTTATATCTTGGTCTTTGTCCTTGTCTTATCGTTGTACGCTGGCTGCAGTACCTCACAAACAACTGCGACGCAGAGCAACTTTCGTTTTGGCACTCAAGCGCTCGATATGGAATGGAAAAGCAATAATCAGAATCGCGTTTTTATCGGCGATGATCTTATCCTTTTGCTGCAACTCAATAATAGAGGAACGGCAGATATCACGAATGGTCAACTCTATCTGAGCGGCTACGATCCGTCGTACCTCAATCTGCAGATCGAGCCAAGTCCGTCATTCACAATGCCGGGAAAAAGCCAATTCGACCCGAACGGCGACTTTTCAGATCTTTACACGCTTCGTGCAACGAATGTAAAAGGCCCGCAGAATGTCAACCAATTCCAACAAAGCATCCTTGTCGCTGCGTGCTATGACTATGAAACGACTGCTGTCGCATCTGTTTGCATCGATTCTGATCCTTACAACAAAATAACGCGACAGAAAGCTTGCACTATGACTACTGTTTCAGTCGGCGGTCAAGGTGCACCAGTCGTTGTCTCATCTGTCGAACCAGTCGTCGGACAGAACTCAGTCAGATTCAATATCCGTCTTGCGAACAGCGGCGGCGGCGTTGTATTTGATCCGCGAATATCTTTGGATGTTTGCGGGCAAGGCTTATCATTCGAGAATACGGATCGCGTCGTCGTCTCCAAAGTAACGCTCGGCGGCAAATCACTAGACTGCACGCCGCAGAATCCGATCTGGCTCAACTCAGGCTCCGCATCATTCACTTGTGAATGCCAAGGCGATGGCTGCATCGATCCAAACGTTCCGGCATATCAAACGTTGCTGGAAGTTGATCTGCGATATGGCTACCGTAATTCT
>CAZGJY010000031.1:0-9079 GCA_964525725.1 uncultured Methanosarcinales archaeon
GCAGCTGCGCGAATGCAAGCGATTTACCCTCGAGGGATCGCTTCATCAGATACGCAGATATTACTTCGCGAGGTATTGCAGTATTATCCAAGAATGTCTCAAGCGGTACACTATATTGTTGTTGCAGCTCTGGATGCATATCGTGCAGAAGACTATCGAGCGTCAATTTCTTTTTGCCTGATGGGTCAGTCGGGTCTTTGACTCGTCCTGCACGCAATGCGCGCAGCACCTCTCCTGCTGATGTCTTTGTTTCACGATAATTGGCGCGGACATCAAAGATGTCTGAGTAACCAGTATACACGCGTCTGCATTCTGATTCGGAGAAGAGGGCACCAATCGCCTGTCGTGCATATTCAGGAGTGATGCCGCGCAGCTCTCGGTCGTATTGAACACCAAGCTTATTGAGCGCGAACTCAAGTGATATCTTTTTGTTGACGCCCAGCGAATATAATTTGAGCAACCGGCGAAGTTTTGGTTGCCCTTTGAGCTCAGTCATCGTGATCGATGCAGCCGCGGACTTTGCTGCAGCTGTTGTCTTTGCTGACGATGTTGAAGACGAAGTTTTTATTTTCTTTGCGCGCATCGCGCGCGCATACGAATACTCAGTCCCGACCATCGAGAAATATGATTCGAGCGCTTTGCCCGCAACGTCGGCAGTTGGAACCCAATATCCTCGACGATGTCCGTTGTGGTTGATTGTTACATATTTTGTGAATTCTTCTTTTCGTGCAGTATCGTAAGAAAGCTTGATACCGAGCATCGCAAGCCCGCTTCCTGTCGATAGCGTGCCGCCGTGACCTTTGGAGTAGAATTGGATATTGTCTCGGGTGCTTCGAGAGAGCACAGCGACGGTCGTCAATACTTTTGGTAACTGATCTGTTGCGACGTTGAGATCGCCGCAGATCTTCTCAAGAACAGATTCTTTCGTCGGAACTTTCTTCTTTCGCTGCTGCAGCTTGCGACCTTTCGCAGTGCGGAATGGTCTTCCTATCGTGATGAACTCGAGCGGATATTTCTCACCAGTGGTCTGCTCATCTTTCTGTTTCCGCGATTGATTTGCATTTCTTCTTGTCATGCTTGAGTTTCGCTATTCGCTATATTTATGTCATATATGATCAGGGATTGCGCAGTGTTCAGGCAAATTCTTTGCTGGCTGCATCCATCGCTTTGATCGTTGCATCGGCATCGCCGCTCTTCGCTATTTCCTCAAGGGACGTGATCGCCGCATTACGTCGATGCATCTTCATCTCGTGCAGGACGAGGTTGAGTGCAACAGCTGGATTCTGGCGGCCTTTCTTCATGAATGGTTGTATTATTTCTTTAGGCAATATTTCTCCTGACTGGACTGCGATATCGGAAAGACGCAAAAGTGCTTGGCGAGAAACGGCGCGGCTCACATAAGCGTCGCTCGGCAACGCTCGTTTCTTGAGTCCGGCTGCAAGCTCGCTGCCACCCGCGCGGAAAATATCAGTAGTTATGAGATGATACAATTTTCTCTGATTTTCATTCATCAGCGGATTGTCCATGGGGACTTTCTGCAAGATCTGCCCGACTTCGAATGCATCATAAAATAATAATGATGCGAGGAAATTATTGACGACATCGCCATCAGCCTGGCTTGTCTGTGTGAAGAATTGGTCGCGAGGAATAGAGAGCGGCTCAAGTTTATCCTTGAGTCCGCGAGTGAGAAGCTGTATCGGTACTTTCAATTTCTTTGCTGCATCGACAAGATATATGCCTGCGCGCAATCTATCTGTGTCGAGCCAGAGAGTGTCGAGAAGCTCCTTTGCAATTGCATTTTTTCCTTCCGGCGTCTTTGAATCCGGCGCATTGTCGATAAAGAAATCGACGAGCGGCGTGCCAGGATACAGATGGCTGCGCAATACTCGCGCTGTTTCTTCGAGCGACGAACATCTTTGTCGGACATCATCTGGATCCTCACTGCCAGGCAGGAGAGCGACGTGGGGGACGCTTCCTGCCTGATAGATGAGATTGACTGTTCTTTTTGTTGAGGCGATACCGCCTGCGTTGGAATCATTTAAGACGAGAACTTTTTTTGCAAGTTGTGAGATTCGCTGAGCACCTTCTTTCGTGAATGAAGTTCCAAGTGCAGCAACAGTGTTTGTGAGACCTGCAATATGCATCGTTATTGCGTTGAGATGTCCCTCGATGACAATTGCTTCGTCTGCTTTGCTTATATTGCGCCATGCTCGGTCAAGTCCGAAAAGAAGCCTTGATTTCTGGAACAGCGTATCAATTTCTTTATTGTTTCGTGTTGCCTGAAGTGGAACGACCGAACCGCGGCTGTTCATGTATTTTCCTGTGCTGTAGATGAAATGATCTTCAGGAAGTCCCGAATATTCTGCAGGAATTGTTCTTCCGGAGAAACCGACAACGCGTCCGTGCTCATCATTGACGGGGAACATGAGGCGGTGCTGGAAGAATGGGTAAAAGTCTTTTTCGTGTCGCTGTTCTTTAGGTTTGTTGAGTAATCCTTGATTATAGATATCCTCGATTTTTGCGTCTTTTACATGTGAGAGAATGAAATCAACAAGTTCAGCTGCACTTCCATCTGCATAACCGATGTGCCAGTCTCTCGCAGCCGTCTCAGGAAATTTTCTTGCGCCATCACCGTCCCCAAATAAATAATCGGCAATGCCACTTCCTCGCCGTTGTTCGCGTGCAAAAACCTTTTCATAATACTCTGCCGCAGATGCAAGAACAGCAAATGCCCGTTGCGTCGTTTCAACTGAACGTTTAACGCCGATTTGATCTTTGGGTACAAGTCCCAGATTGTACTTGACTGAAATAGAATCGATTGCTTCTGGAAATGTTTTGCCTTCAATTTTTCTGACAAAAGAAATACTATCGCCACCCCAACCACAGCCAAAACATTTGAAGAATCCTTTGCCCTCATCGATGTTGAATGATGGCGTCTTTTCGTTGTGGAATGGGCAGAGAGCCTTGTATCTGCCGCCAACTCTCTTTACTTCAATGCCATATTGCGGAGTGCGGACAAGTTCGACGAGAGAAACATCTCTCGCCATCCGAATCTGCACACCAGAATACCCGAACGTTTCGTCCCCCACAAAAAAAGATTAACAGATGATTATTTAAATAGGTTGCGATTTGACTCTATTAGAGAGAAGTGACAAATTACGTGAGCAGATTACTCATCTCTGATCAAGAGAACCTGGGGACTATTTCGGTAATATGAAAAATTTGGTGGATGATTGACGATGGACATCACGTATCCGAATAGATTACGGAATCAATTCTTTCTTTATGGCGCGATTGAAAGACCGCGCTTACGCTCATATCTTGGTTTCATAATAGACACGGAGCGTCAGCAATTTCGCCAACACTTTGCTCCAGTCTCGCCCCTTGAGCGATTGATGATTGCAGAATTAGCTGGTGTCTCCCTCGCACTGCGCAGCGATGGGTATGAAACGGAACATCCTGATTATGCCCGTTCATATGCTGATCTGGTGAATCGGCTCGCAAATCTCAAGCCGACCCATCCTTTCTCGACAAAAGGTCGGTCCGCGATGGACGAATACCTCAATTTTCTGCTCGACATGACGCATATGAATCTTACATGGAGCGAGCGATATTTGACGGGTAATGCAGGTAGAGTTCCATTAATGCTCGCAGGGCAATCAGAATTTACGCTTGGCTCGCTTCGTCACGCATAGAAATATCATTTTGAAAATTTCTTTATTATTGTATTATTTCGGGAACCACGGGATGAATGCATTCGTCTGTGATGCATATGTATAGAATTGCGGATTGCGTTTCATGCGCTTCTCAGTGAGTGGAACGCCGGAAACGAATCGCAACAAAAGTGTGATGACAACCGGCCCGATGACAAGATACAGCCATGCGACAGAACTTGCACTGAGCGCAATGATGAAAATACCCCACCATTGCACCGCTTCGCCGAAATAATTCGGATGTCGCGACAATCGCCACAATCCGCTCGTGAGCAGTTTTCCTTTATTCATCGCATGAGATTTGAAATATGATAACTGCAGATCGGCGATCGATTCAAACAAAAAGCCAACAAACCAAACGCTTGCGCCGATCCACAGCATCCGCATCGAGAAGCCGACAATCGTCGAGAAATCAAGCAGCATGATCGGCAGCATGATGAGAAGCATCAGCCCGCCTTGCAACAAAAATATCTGCACATAGCTTCGCCACCAATACGATGAACCCCATTCATTGCGCCACGAAACATATCTCGCATCTTCGCCAGTATGCCGGGAGAAAATATGCCATGACAATCGGACGCCCCAGACAACGACGAGCGCTGTGACAACTAATTTCGGGATTGACATATCCAGATTATTGTAATACGCGATGTAGAGCGACTGCGCAGCGATCAAGATAAAACCGACGCCCCAGAACATATCCATTATCGACGCATCGCGCAAGTATAGCGCAGCGAAATAAAGAACCGTGACAAACAGAAGCGTCGTGAGTATGAGTGTTTCAAACATAAGTCTAATCTCTTGCAACTTGCTTTAAAACAATTTCGGAGAACTTGGAGAGAAAGAAATCAATTAACTGATAAAGATAAATTATTCCTCGTCCAATCCGAACGTATCCATGAACGATTTCACTTTCTGGTAATTCTGGATATATTGATACCCTTGGTCAGTCAAAGAAATAATCTTGACATCATCCTGCTTACGAACGATGATCATACCTTTCTTCGTCAATTCCTCGAGATACTGCTCCATCATCGCATACGAAAGATTCGCTTTATAGAGAATATGCGTAGGTCGCGAGCTCCCGCCTTTCTTCATGAGTACCGATAAGATATCATGGATGATTTGAAGTTTTTCTCGTTTCATGTTGGAATGTGTAGGCGAACAATAACGTCGCAAGGATGAATGCATAGCCTGCGAACTCGAGAATATGACCTAAGATGTACACCGCGAACCCTTCGTCGAGAAACATGTATGCGACGGAAGCGACGGCAAGCAGACCGAAGCCGATCGCGAGGAGAAGTGTATTCTTATTATGTTTCGCAAGATATGCTTGGATATATCCGAAGATGATGATTGCGTAAAAGACGAGGATCATCGCTTGGTAGAGGACAAGATGTGCAGTGCTCGTATAGATGCCGATCAACGCGAGGAATGAGAGCAGACCATAGATGCGCCAATCAGTTATTTTGAGCGGTATTGTCGCAAGCGTCAATATGCCGAGGGTCTTCGCGAATAAATATGAGAAATGGATGATGTAGAAGAATTCTTCACGCACAAAGACCGTGCGTTGCAAGAAGAGCGTGAGATTGCCAGCAGCGACAGCTGCATATGCGACAGTGAGCATCAAGAAACCGAGAGATAACATCTTTGTATTATTCGCTTTCGTGATCTGGTAGACTTTGAACGCCGTGACGCACACGAGCGCGCTGATGAGCATGAGTATCGACTCGATCAATGCATCATAGCCGATGCCTTCGATGTATTCACGGATTGGTTCTATTGGAGGAATCATGGAATCAAGTCTCTCAAAGTATATATCTGTTTAACTCTTACGCAATGTGAAACTGAGGACGGAGGTATATCTTATAAACATTCTGAAAGTGAGAACGTGACGTTCACTGCTCATCTCTCCACCAGTTTGCATCCCGTTCATACGCTCTGCTTGGCTCGCTCTCAGCTTGATGGTCTGCATCATGAGATGTGCCGATAATCTTCTGCACTTCTGGCGGAAAGTTGAGCAACGCATTTGTCTGCGCATCAAAACGTTTGCCCGCATTCAAGAAATATTCATGTCGTTGCGAACAACGGAATGCTTCCGCCGCTGTAGCTAAGAGTGCAGGCAACGTCATCGTTCCAATTATTTCCCAATTCCCCATGTACGGCCGTGACTGAAAGTAAGATGAATAATGTGCGATCAAACCAACATAAACACCCGCTTGCAATCCTGCGCAAGCGAACCACTGTCGCAACGTCTCGCCGAGGACTGCTTTCTCAAGCGGAGCATTTCCGATCTCGGCGGCATCAGAATGGAATTGCTGTTGTTCGAAAAGACCGTCAGCGAACGTGAAATAATCAAGCCCTTTTTTTGCCCCGACCAACGTCTTTTCGAGCAGACTCATTGTTTAATCGTTTATTTTTGCGGTGGATTGAAATTTGTGAGAAGTGTGATGATGTCAGCAATCGAAAGCTGTTCCTGCTCGCCATTCGCCATATTCTTGAGCATCAATTTGCCTGATGTGATCTCGTTGTCGCCGATGACTAGTGCGAATGGGATTTTGTATCGATTGACATATTCCATGTTCTTGCTCGGACCTTTGCCATTCATATCAATGTCAGCACTGATTCCTGCGCTGCGCAATTCTTGAACGATGCCGATCGACGCAGGCAATGTCTTGATTGGAATGACATACACAGTGACGACGGATTCACGCACATCAAGTTTTCCCGCAAGCTTGAGACCGTCGATGATGACATCAAGACCGAATGATGTGCCGACGGCAGGGATTGATTCTCGATTATTGAGGAATGAGCCGACCATGTTGTCGTAGCGTCCGCCGCCGCCGATCGACGATGTGATTTTATTGTCGACGAAGAATGCTTCCCAGATCATTCCCGTATAATACGAAAGTCCGCGAGCAAGGCTCACATCGAATTGTACCGATGCAGCACCGACGCCGAATGATTTCGCGAGCGCGAATGCATCTTCAAGCTCTTTGACGCCGACGCAATCAGGAATCTTTTTCTTGAGATCGGCGAGTGAGATTGAATTAGAATTCTGACTGGAGCCAGATGGATTTGATTTGCCGCTTGCACAGATAGAAAGCAATTTATCCGCTTGCTCGTCGGAAATTCCCTTCTCTGCCATTTCTTTCTTCACACCAGAGACGCCGATCTTCGCAAGTTTGTCGAGGGAGAGCATCGCGTCGCTCTCTTGCACGGCAGAGATGCCGGCATATTGCATGACGGACGATAATATTTTGCGGTTGTTTACCTTGATAACAATCGGCACGTCGAGCGTCGAGAAAAAGTCTTCCATCATCCGCCATAATTCTGCTTCTGCAGCGACGGACGAGATTCCGACGACGTCGACGTCGCATTGATAGAATTCACGATATCTGCCGAGTTTTATCGGACCATTGCGCCACACGCGATCGATCTGATATCGTTTGAACGGGCGCTTGAGCTCTTGATTCGACGCGATCACGCGAGCGAACGGGACTGTCAGATCATATCGCAGACCCAAATCTCGGTCTGCATTGTCTTTGAGCGTGAAAACTTCTTGGAGAATCTCAGCCCCGCCGGCGTATTTGCTTGCGAGCGTTTCTTGCAGTTCGAGCGCCGGAGTCTCAATAGGATTATACCCATATTTCTCGAAGATCGCTTTGAGTTTCGCAATGAGCGAATCCCGCGCCAGCTTGTCTGCCGGCAGCAAATCCCGTGTTCCTTTGACGTTTCGCAGTTCCATAGCCGGAACAAAGAAATGAGAACTATATATATCTTATTGGTTTTAAAGGGGGATCAAATATCTTTCAAGATGATTCCTCGCAAGAAAGACATTCAAACGTTCTAATTCGCGCACAAGGTTTGGTCCGCAGATATTCAAGTACTGACAAAGTTCTTGGCAACGACCGACGCTTTCTTTCCCTTCTGTAGCGATCTGGCACAGCGTTCTGTCAGTGATAGAGAGCATACTTCGTGCCGAAGCAAGGTTTGCCGAACCTGTGCTGCCGAGCGCTAGCTCGATCTGCGCAAACGTTTTTTCTATCTGATATATAGTCGCAAGCAATTCATGGACGAGAGATAGAGAAATGACGCCTCTGTAGAAAACAGAGCGAAATAAGTCGGGATGTAACTTAGACATCTGTACTATTCTATTGATATGGTATTTATTGTTTTCGAAAAAGTCCCGTTTTAAACTTTGTGCAAGTCGATTCTTGAACAACCATCTAGAATGAACCTTCCCAAGTGATATAGGAACAGGCGCCAAAAGTACTTTATTCGAGAGGTGGATAAGTTATGTCAACAAAAGCATTCAGTGAATTCAGCGAGAGTGGGCACAACAGGCACAACGCATTCGGGTCGTCACAGACACGGCAGGAGCCGCTCTATGTGTTCCTGCGAGCACCAAAAGCTGCGAATGACGCGGTCCGGACGCAATTCGTACAAATGCGTCCGTCGACAAATCCCTATCATCTCAAGCCGACAGAGAAACCAATCAACGCGGTATATACATACCGCACTTCAACACATCCGATATATTTTCACTCACCCCATTCAAAACAGAATCGCTCAAGCGGATTGTCCCTGAATGACACGCTCTGAAACTTTGCAGCGTTCAACTACAAGAACATCACACTTTTTTATGTAGGCACAAAAACACACCCAACCAACAAAGAAAGAAAACCCCAACCAACGACTGCTCGCGGCGCAATGCCGTGCAACCCAACATAGGTTTTGCGTCGCCGCAGTTTTTTTAATTAGTTTTTAATCAGTTTTCTTGATTCATAAGTTGACTAATACGAAGTAGTTCTTGTTCTGTGATATGGCTTTATTCCCTCAATCTTTTCTTGGCTTAACAACCAGATCATATCATTGATTTCTCGACAATGTATGGGTGAACTTGCAGGTGGCACAACACTTGTTTCATTCATATATTTTGTAAGCCTGCGTATGCATTCGATGGTGCATCCTCTTATTTCTACTTCATATTCTGATCCTGCGGTTATTTCCTTTTTATCATCTACAATTTCAGTCAGCGACGGACTATAATTAAGTGCCTGATTATGGCGCAATAATTGTGGTAATTTGTAATCGGAGCATGCTGTCAATTGATCAAAACCTTGTAATTTGATATGTTGATCATTTTGAGCAATATCTCCAACAACACATTGCGCACGTTTGCAGAAAGAGATTTGCTTGCCTCGATAGTGGCGTATGTCTGCGAATGATGAGAATTCGTTCGACATTTTTTGCACGAGATCAAGTGCATTGCTGCAATTTTCTATGAAATATCTGAATTGTGAGTCATACTTTGTTCGTAGAAGTGTACCTATGTT
The DNA here is from genome assembly GCA_964525725.1 of uncultured Methanosarcinales archaeon. Classification (GTDB taxonomy): domain Archaea; phylum Nanobdellota; class Nanobdellia; order Woesearchaeales; family DATGWN01; genus DATGWN01. Next base: position 9,053 of record CAZGJY010000031.1, read on the forward strand.
GCGTAAATTATTGACGCGTTCCTCAGA
>CAZGJY010000032.1:0-8651 GCA_964525725.1 uncultured Methanosarcinales archaeon
AAAATACAACGGGCTTGTCGACGAGAAACAGTTCCTCGCCTATTGGCAGAAGAACAAAACATACCACTTCAACCCGAATACAAAAAAAACGATCTATTCTATCGATACGCCGCCGCCGACAATGTCCGGCAAGATGCACATCGGTCACGCGTGCTCATATGCGCAACAAGATTTCATCGCACGATACAAACGCATGCGCGGTTTTGAAGTCTTCTACCCATTCGGAACGGACGACAACGGTCTTCCGACGGAAAAGCTCGTCCAGAAAGAGAAGAACGTGCTCGCCAACAAAATGGAGCGACAGGCGTTCATCGATCTCGTCACACAATATATCAAAGATGAGCGGCCTAAATTCGTCCAAGACTGGATCAACATCGGCGTGAGCTGCGACTTTGAGCAGCTCAATTACTCGACAATAAATGCGCATTGCCGCAAAATCAGCCAAAAATCATTTCTCGATCTCGCAAAAAAAGGGCTCGTCTACCAAAAAGAAGCACCAGTCATCTGGGACACCGTGTTCCAGACAGCGATCGCGCAAGCGGAGCTTGTCGACGTCGATAAAAAATCATTCTTCAACGACATCCAATTCACATTGGACGATGGCAAACAGACGCCGCTGATAATCGCGACGACGCGACCAGAACTCCTCGGCGCATGTGTCGCGATCTTCGCGCATCCCGACGACAAAAAATACCAATCACTATTTGGCAAACACGCAACGTCGCCGCTCTACAACGTGAGAGTTCCGATTCTCGCCGACGAAAAAGTAAATCCGGAGAAAGGGACAGGCATCGTCATGTGCTGCACGTTCGGCGACCAGACTGACATCGAGTGGTACAAAAAACATAAGCTCCCGCTCAAAGTCGTCATCGGAAAAGACGGCAAGATGACTGACGCCGCCGGCGCAAAATACGCACGCATGAAAGTTGAAGAAGCGCGCAAAGCGATCATCGACGATCTCAAGGCAGCAGGGCTTTTGAAGAATCAGAAAGAAATCTCACATGTCGTCAACGTCGGCGAGCGCAGCGGCGTCGCAGTAGAAATAATCGAGACGAAACAATGGTATGTCAGCTATCTCGACAAGAAAGAGACATTCCTCACATATTCCAACTCACTCAACTGGCATCCGCTGCACATGAAAGTGCGCCTTGACAATTGGATCAAAGGATTGAATTGGGATTGGTCGATCGCACGACAGAGAAAATACGGCGTCCCGATTCCAGTCTGGTACGGAAGCGACGGAAAAGTCTATTTTGCCGACGAGAGCCAACTGCCCGTCGATCCAGTCAGCGACAAGCCAAAGTTCGGACCAACGGACAGCAGCGTCACGCTCACACCGGAGACAGACGTCTTCGACACATGGTTCACATCATCAAGCACGCCGATAATCGCTAGAGAGCTCATGGCAGGAACGCCTGCGTACGACAAACTCTTCCCGATGGATCTGCGGCCACAAGCGCACGAGATCATCAACTTCTGGCTCTTCTACACACTCATCAAAACAGAATTGCTCTATAACGAAAAACCGTGGAGAGAAACAGCGATCTCCGGCTACGTCCTCGATCCGCAGGGCGAGAAAATGTCCAAATCAAAAGGCAATACTGTCTCGCCGCAAGAGATAGCGAAAAAATTCCCCGCCGACGCAATGCGATACTGGGCAGCGACATCCAAGCTCGGCGAAGACATGCCATATCAAGAGAAAGAGCTCGTCACAGGAAACCGTCTCATCAATAAATTATGGAACGCAGCAAAGTTCGTCGCGATGTATTGCGAATCGCTCGACAAAAGCGGCGATGCACAAAAACAAAAACCGGCTAATCTCCATCCCAACGACGAATGGCTGCTTGCTGAGCTCAATCTGACAATAAAAAGTGCGACAGAGAATTTCGACGCATACGAATACGGAAAAGCAAAATCCGACGTCGACAGTTTTTTCTGGAATATTTTCTGCGACCAATATCTTGAATCGATAAAAAAGATACACTACGCGCCAGAACAGTTCGAACCCGGCATGTTGCAGTCCGCACAGTGGACATTATGGCACGCATTCCTCGACGTAGTAAAGATGCTCGCACCGATCACACCGTTCGTCACAGAAGCGATCTATACCAATTTTTACGCAACACGCCCAACGGGAAATGCAGATGCGCAAAGCGGCGCATCGATCCATACCCAAACTTGGCCGGCGCAGTATAAACTCGATAACAAGGACGCGCTCGCTGACGGAAAACTCTGGCAATCATTCATCGGCGCAGTCCGACGCAACAAAGCAGACAATAACTTGGCGCTCAACACGCCGATCGACCCATTGATGATAACGGGACCGAAAGAAAAAATCGAGACGCTCAAGAAAGCGAAATCGATAATCGCCGGAACGCTGCTCGCAAACGTGACATTTGACATCGTCGACAATTCTCGAAATCAGACGATGGTGTTCGACAAAGACATAGAATATTCAGTCATCTACACACCGACTGAAAAAAGAAAAGAATAATGTGTTTGTGTGCTCGTATACGCACAACTTACTTTTTCTTGACAGACTTGCTTTTTTTTCTTGGTTGCTGCAACTGCGCAAGCAGATCGTCTCGCAGATCCAAGAACACTTCTTGCTGCGTCGGATGATAGCAGTCGGTAATTTTTGAGACATGCATCTTGTATTGCACGTACGGCATGATGCTTTGGATCAGATGATCAGCATAATCATTCACGCACGCCGCGCCGATAATATTCCCCTTCAAATCACAGAGTAGTTGCATCATACCCTCAGTCACGCCCTCAATGATCGAGCGACCTTCGTCGAACGAGACAACCGACTTGAGGAATGTCCCCTGTTTGAGATCTTTCTCCTGCGCACCGACACTTGCAATGTGCGGATAGGTGAACGCTATCTGCAATTTCGGCGAGGTATATGCAACCTTCGTGCGACCAAGAATATGCTCTGCGATATAATCGCCTTCTTGACGCGCTTCGTGCAAAAGCTGGATGCCCGATTGGTCGCCGCCAGTATAGATGTGCCGCACCGATGTCTGGCAGAATCCATTTCGGACAACACGGCCGTTGTTCTTGTCAACCAAGACGCCGGCAGCATCTAATCCTTTCGGATTGTTCGGGACTCTTCCCGTCGAGACAATCAGATTATCAGCAACATAGTTGCGAGTTTTATCAGCGACAGCAAATTTCTTTTTCGCGGCGTCATATGAAACCGATTTGCTCTCGAAGTCAAAAACAATATCGATGCCGCGTTTGCGAAACGTCTCTTCGAGCGAACGAGAGACTGATTCATCGAACATGCGCAGCAACGGTTTGCTGCGAGCAAGAATCGTGACGCGAAAACCGATCGAGTTGAAGAACTGCGCCATCTCGCAGCCGATCACGCCGCCGCCGAGCACGATGACTGAATTCCCGTCGATCTTTTTCTGCTCGAATAAATTATCCGACGTGAAAAAGGGAGCTTTTGCAAGCCCGGGAATCGGCGGAACGAAAACGCGCGAACCTGTGCAGAGTATGATGAACTTGCCGTGGTACAATTTGCCGTTGCAAGAAACGGTATGTTTATCGACAAGTTCCGCAATCCCATCAATCCGCGCGAATCCGCCGGCATCCTCGCCTTGCAATCGATACTTGACGAAATCTGCGCGTTGCTCACGCATCCATAAGAATAATTTAGGAATGTCTATTTGTTGTGGCTGCGTTTGTTTTTTGTTTTTGGCGCTTTTGCCGTCGACGTTCTTCTCGTTTTCGAAAAGTTGTGCATATATCTGCACGTGCGCGACATGATGCGCAGGGACAAACAACGCTTTCGACGGCATGCAACCAGTGAGAATGCACGTCGTGCCGCGCGGTCCGCGCTCGAACGCTGCGACGCGCTTGCCCACTTTCGCGAGTGTCCGTGCTGCATAGAGGCCAGTCGTTCCGAGACCAATGACTAAGACGTCGAACTCTGCTGCAGCGACAGTAGGTTCAGTTGGAGTCTGCGATTTTTTTTGTTTCGCTATTTTTACCATGACAACGAGATAGCAGCCATCCTTTTAAGGATTTTCCCAAATTTGACCGAAATCTTTGCCTGAATATAGATACGCCCCGACTAAATTCAAGCTGTGCTGTTGGACCCAATTATATGTTTGAAGAAATGCACAATTGAGTGCCAGATGCTGATGATTGGCGAGTCGGTGCTAGAACTTGTTGAATCATTTTGGTTCTGGATTTCTGTTGTCATATTGCTATCGAGTTCCGTTCCATTAAAAGCACCAGAAACAACGATTGTCGCATTGCCCGAATTGTCTGGCGAATCTGTCACCGTTTCATTGAGCGACGATATTGTTGACGCGTTCGACTGCACGGAACTACTGTTGCCCAAAATATTTCCAGCAACGTCAGTGATAGTATCAGAAGACATAATGCATGCGCCATCCTTGCATCCATTCGAACAGCTTTGCTCAACCTCATAGACTGGCCCATATGTAGGAATTATTTGATCGGGAATTGTATGTGTGTGATCATATGTCACTCCGGAGCACCAGTATTCAACGAGCGAAGAGTTTCCGTCACACTGATCAGGATAAATCTGCGTGATGCCATTTGCTTCAAATGTCACAGTACCTGCATTATATATGTCGAAGCCTGCGTCAGAATCGACGCACGATCCTATGATTGCGGATGGTTGCAGCGACAAATTTTGAATGACACAAGCACCATTCTCACAAATACCCGAGCCACATTGCATTAAAATATTTGAGACAGAATTACCGTCGCAATATCCTTCTGCAACAGCACCGCAGCTTGATCCGTCTGTGACATTTATCGATTCAACAATAAAGTCCATAAAATCAAGTTTCGACGGCACGCCTCCATTTGCTGAAGCGCTCCAAGATTGTATATTTCCATTTAATGCACGCAGCGAAGTAGTCGTATCATTGAATGTTGAATTAATCGAAGTGTATATATGCAACACAAAAGATTGCTCTGCGACATTGCCGCCGACGACTTGCAAAGTGATATTGTTTTTATTCACATAAACAATTTGCGGCTTGTTCAAAGTTAATTGGACTGTTTGATTTGGCTCGTATCCAAAACCGAGAACTTTAAGCAAGACCACGACTGATGGTTCAACAGCGCCGCAGTGACCTCCGTTTGCACTCACACACTCGTCGGTGAATGTCTGACCGACACCGTCGACTCGGCTATCGACGAATCCTGCGACGGTCGGATTCCAACCACCATCAGTATCAGTGCACGTCACATTGTTGCCAGCGCCATTGTCTGTAGTGTTCGGCAACGTATAATTATATGCAGTACTATAATTGATGCCTGAGCTGATATTGCTCATGTTGCCTGAGATATTTGAATTATATCTTGTATAATTGTATTGAGACAAATTCCATATAGCTGCAGGCGGAGCACCATTCACTTGACCGCAGAGCTGGCTGCAAGTATCTTGCGTGTACTGCGCAGACCTGTTTGTTATCCAGAGAGCATTATTGAACACCGGCGGCTGGCAATAATTCTCAGAAATGAGCGCTGCACTGCTCAGCAAAGAATCTGATGACGCATCGTGATAGCAGCAGCAGCCGGTCGGTGCGCATACGGGAACTTGGCTTACCGCTGATGCGTTTGCAAGATATGTACCATTCACGTTGATGCACAAGGACGCAGAAGAAACAACAGCGCAAGATCCTAATTCTCTATCCACACAGACTCCCGAGCTGAATACAGACGTCCCAAAGAGAGAAAGAAACATGCAGATGACAAAAATATATCCCAAAAATAGCTGCAATGTATGGAATGAAAAACGCATCTAACGAAATCAGTATGCGCGTATATAAGCTTTTGCGTCGACAAATAATAACATTATAAATAAAAAACTGAACCAAGGACTTATTTCTTCTTGCCCCAGCGCCACATCGCTTTCTCCCCCGTCGCATAGCAGATCGAGATGAGCAATACGACTGCGATGATGATTTGTCCAAATGACAAAAAGAAACCTTCCGCCGTCGGATTGAACGTGAGCGAGAGTCCGCTGAAGATAATATCGAGAATCACTAAAAAGACAACGAGCCAGCCCTGCCACGTTACCGGATACCAGCCGTAGCCAAACGTTTTGGCAGCAAACCACTCTTTCATGCGCGATACAAAGACGCCAGAACTATTTCAATGTTTTTATTTCTTCATAGTCTAACATCAAAAAAAGACTAAATTAGTGCAATTGCCTTGGCAAAATTTTAGGAGAGCGCCTGATTTATGCAAGGCGCTCGACGGGAGTTCTGCGAGGCACGAGCAGAGGATTGCCGCAATTGCACTAATAATAAGATTAGAACAAATTATTTCTTCATCGCTTTAGAAAGCAGATCGCCGATTGTCAGCGGCTTTGCGTCGACTTTTGCTGCAGGAGTCGCATCGTCTTCGCTCGCGGCCGTGCGTTTCGCGACGAGTTTGAGACTGAGCGCTGTCTCGAACTTCTTGACGACGTCGAGCATTTGGTGCGTATTTCCCGCTTCGATCTGGTGCACAATCGACTCGCGGATATTGAGCATGCGCGCAAGGTCGACTTGGCGCATCCCTCGTTTCTCTCGAGCAGCTTTGATGATGTCGCCAGCATTAGGCACGACAAACTCCGTCGGCGTTTCATCCCGCTTTGGCATGCGCATGCCAGGGACATATGTTCGTTTCTGGCCTTGCGGCGTGTTTGAGACTAATTTTCCGAATTTGACGCAGTTCGGACACGCAAGCATCTGCACGCCTTCGACAATGACAGGTTGCAGATTTCCGTTCGCGCCGCACATCTCACAGTTTGCCATGAAACAATCAATGAGACGACCCCTTATAAAAGTTGCCTCAACATATATAAAATAAGAACGGAACATGTCTGCCGAGGCAGAGGTATATTTATGTCACAGACAAATACTACGATTGATACTTTACGTAAAATATTCAGCACACCGAACGAATTCTTCGCGTCGCTCAAGAACGACGGAATCGCAAAACCATACGGCTTTTTTTCATTGGTCGGCGTATTTTTCGCAGTACTCTCCGGGCTAATCGGATACTTTCAGCGAGGAGCTTCGCTTGCTGTGATGCAACGGATGAATGTGCCGATCCCAAATCTTGGTGCCGCATGGCTTCCACTGTTGATCGTCGGTTCATACATCATGCTTCACGTCGGTTTCTGGATAGGCACGACAGTCCTTCATCTTTTCTTCAAGATTGTCGGAGGAAAAGGCTCCTACGCACAGACAGCACAAGTCTTTGCTTACAGTGCAAGTCCACGATTAGTCTTTGGTTGGATCCCAGTCATCGGCGGTCTTGCGTCCATTTGGACAATCGTGCTTTACTTCATCTCATCGATGAAAGTGCATAAGATCGGCGGCGGACGGGCAACAGTTGCAATCATCGTCCTTCCAATTGTCCTTGCAATAATCATCGGATTCATCGTGGGCGGCGCAGTCATCACTGCGCTCGTCGCAAATAAAACAATGATGTAATAACGGAAAAGAACCAAAAAGAAAAACAAAGGTAAACAATGGCTACACAAAACTATGCAACAGGACTCCTTGCACACTTGCTTGGAATTTTCGTCGGATTTCTAGGGCCGCTCATCATCTATCTGACGCTCAACGAAAAAGTCGGTCCGAATTATGAGAACGCAAAAAACGCGCTCAACTTCCAGCTGAGTCTCATCATCTATTATATCATCAGCGGGATTCTCATCTTCGTGCTGATCGGCATTTTCCTCTTCTGGGTGCTTATGATATTCAACATAGTGACATGCATCGTCGGCACAGTCAAAGCGAGCAAAGGAGAAGTATACAAATATCCATTGACGATTAGCTTCATCAAATAAAGAAAAGGAAATGGATATACGAAGCAACTAATTTTTTACTCTTTTTTGATTTTCTTTCTTAATCAGATTGTTGCTTTTTGAATGCAGTAAGGAGTAGGATATGCAACTATCTGCAGCCACTCGCTATTATTATTCAAGTCACTGGAAAAGTTCTAAACAAGAACGCCGTTCACAAGATATATTGATCACTTTCTTTGCGCGCGGACTGCGAAATAGCCGTTGTATGCAAATAAAAGGGTGAAAAGTCTCGTCAGAGAGTTGATAGCGACTGTGACGAGAAGCAGTACGATCGCCAAAATGACAACTCCAACTGAGCCCGAGTCGAGACTGAAAAAGACGGACGACGAATCGATTGCCTGGTTGAGCCCCGCGTTGATCAGAAATTCTATTGCGCCGCTGATCAGTATGACTAAAAAGATTGCCCAGAAGTATTTCTTGCTCAGCGCAAAACTATCCGCGATCGCATCGCGTATCAGTTTTCTTTGAGCGATGAACGAATAAGGAATGAAGAAAATCCGCACACCGATATAAACGATGCCTACAACAAATGCTGGCACCACAATGATGAAGAGCAATCCGAAGAATGGACTTACCGATGACATAAGAAGCGCGATAAGAGCGATAATAATCAAAAGTGCAATGAATGGAAGCAAGCAACCGACGATGCCATTGTACAGAATAATGCCAAGATTTCTCCAGAAAAATGTGGAAAACGCAATCCAATTCTTTTTGCTGAGCGGTGTGAAAGAATAAAGCGCAAGCGTCGTTGCAAAAAGCTGCACTAAAATACTGAGGATCGCGAAAATGATCGAAG
>CAZGJY010000033.1:0-8600 GCA_964525725.1 uncultured Methanosarcinales archaeon
CATCCGCAGATTTCTTTTTTCCTCGATCGAGAATAAGGAATATGTCTGGTTGGAACGCAATCGTAGAGGAGACTGATCCTGAATTAGACGGAGCAGTCACTTGTCGACGGACACGAATCTCAGTGTATGCGGACGATGGCACAGGCTCGATACCAATGTGACGCAGCGTTCGGTAATGGCTCAATCCCGAGAGAGGCTCGCTTGCAAGTTGATGGATCGCACGACCATTCACTAGCAGCGTCGGCTCAAAAGTCTCACTATCGTAGAAGCGGAACAACAGTTCTCGATCAGGTTCGCTCAGTAGTGGAGCTTGTTCTCGCAGCAATTGCGTTTGTGCCTCGAGAGGAATGCGCATGACCTGTCGTTCCAATCCACAACCGATATCGATACTACCTCCTTGTTTCCAACGCTTCACAAATTCTGCATCGACACGTGGCATTGTGCGGCTCGCGAACAATGAGCCGGTGAATTCGACATTTTTTGAGGGTATTGCTTGAGCAATTTGAGAAATAATATCTGACAGCCCTAATTCATGCGGTGTAAGCAACTTCGCGCCAGAAATATCATCAAGCCAGCGGACTGTACGACCGTCGAGACTGATCAGCTCGAGCAAGCAGGATTTGGCGTCATTGCAGGCACCGGTCCGTGCGCAAGTGTCGGTCCGAGAAAATTCATAGGGACGATCGACGACAGATTCGTGATGGTTGGCATCGCTGACTATCTCTCAAATAAAGGGTTCCGCTCAAAAATAGAGAAAGAGACATCGCTAGCATTCATCGATGCATTATTCCGCGAACGCGACGCGACGCATGCGATGCATATAATCGACACTGGGATAAAGAAAATAGTCAGTGGCGGCTTGCCGCAAGCAGAGCGCTCAGTCGTCAAGAAACGACAACGTCATGCATTGCAGTATTCAGTCCAAACTTCGATGAAAACTATCGGAGGCGCTCTTGTCGATGGTCTTTCTCGAGGGCAGACTGATGTACGACCATACTCTGATTCGCAGATATTCACGACCCTCATAGGCAGCAGGGGAAAGAACGATGAGTGGGATGACGGCACACTCACAAGCATAATCCATGCTGCGTTGCCGTTCGAACCAATGTTGCCATACTCTCATCTGCTCAATCAACTCTATAACGGTCTTGCAGATGATGCTGTCATCCATGAGCTTGGAGGTCTATTCGCGAAACATGCGAATAATCTCACGAACGGAACTGCTCGTCTGTGAATGCGATATACTCTTTGACTCGTTGGACGATTGTTGCAAAGTGATACTGCTCAATTTTTGCAGTGAATATCGCAGAGAGCGTCTCGAATTCTGTCACGCGATAATTATTCTTGACTTTCTCGATGAGATACAAGTCTCGCAATCGCTTGAGTTGCCGGCGGATATTTGAGTCGGCAATGCCGAGCAGCGTGAGATTGTGCTCGCGTCGCAACGCAACAACGCGCTCGCGAACTTCGTAGCTCGTGAGTTCTTCTTTTTTCGCGCGAGCGGCAAGAAGGACATAGAATATATCGATGATGATATCGCGCGAATCGCCGGGCTGAAGCAATCCGACGGAGAGACAGAGTTTGCCGACGACATCACGACGTTTCATCGAGCTTGATGGCTTCTCATATCGTCGCAACGTAATCTCTGAGAGCGGCGCGTCGATAGATTTGCGCACGTCTACATCTGCGCTTGATAGTCCTTCTTCATCCTTTCGTTCTTCGTCAAGACGTATCGCTTGTACTTTTGTTACCATGATTTATTCTCCGTGAATCTTTTCCTTCTTCCAGCAACTACTACTTTTGGCTCAGTATTGTTTTTGCTAAATATCAAATGTTTATGATAGAAGTTTGCAAGAATTGGTTTAAATATGAAGTCGCGAGACTTGTCCAGTGGTAATGTGCAAAAAATATTATGAGTTAGAGCGATTTTGTTAAAAATAATGATGCTCTAAAAACGTTACAGAAGCGTGTCAATGCATTTTACAGGCACATCGCGAACAGCTACTGCATCAACAAGAGTTAAGAAATCAAGTCTATTTCCGCGATAGAGAGCGTCTTGGCCTTGTTGCCGCAAATGTTCAATTAGTTCTGCTTTTTTAGCATATGAATTAAGAACAGTGACTTGCCAATTTTGCGCGTGTTCTCGTCCTGCGGGTAACTTTGGCGGGTTAGAAAATTCAAAAATTGTTGCGTAACCATGCAATTCTGCACCAGGATTGTGCGGATGAAGGTTGTGAAACAACAAAATTCGCTCTTCACTATTGAAAACACGTGTACCTATTCCTATGACTGTTGTTGGCGCAGGTTCATAAAGGAGTCCGCCATCGCGATGCACTGCGCCAGTATAAACTGTCACATTTCTAGCTGCATCCATTTGAAATTCAGTCAATGGTTGTATGTCGACTGCTATATCGCTTATTTTTGTGAGATGTTTTGATCCAAGATCTACAGGATTCTTGAAATTATGTGCAGGGATAGTGAATTGATACGCTTCAAACATTGGTCACCTACCCCTTTTAGATTGGGAGTAAACAGCAATTCTTAAAGATTGCGGTACATGCCGCTTATTGTTAAATATGGGCAAAGATCTTATTTTATGTATCCGCCTTTCTGCAGATTCCACAGACGTTTGTACTCGCCTTCTCGTTTGATCAATTGCGCATGCGTCCCTTCCTGCATTATTTTTCCACCGCGCAGCACGACTATTTTGTCTGCGCTCATGATCGTCGACAATCGGTGCGCGATGATGATTGACGTACGATTTTTCATAAGGTGCGACAACGCTTTCTTTATCGCGAATTCTGTTTCCGAATCGAGCGCGCTCGTCGCTTCGTCAAGCACTAATATCTTTTTGTCAGCGAGAATAGCTCGCGCGATCGAGACACGTTGTTTCTCGCCGCCGGATAATTTGATGCCGCGCTCACCGACGATCGTATTCTCTTTGTCAGGCATCTGCGCGATGACTGGCTCAAGCTGCGCGAGAGATATTGCTGTGAGGACTTGTTCACGCGTCGCATTCGGATTTGCGAAGAGGATATTATTGTAGACAGTATCATCGAACAAAATACATTCCTGCGGAACGACGCTCATCGATGAGCGAAGGCTCTGCTGTTTCACTGCGCTGATATCTGCGCCGTCGATCGTGATTGTTCCTGATTCTATATCATAGAGGCGGAACAAAAGTTTGACGAGCGTCGATTTTCCGCTGCCAGATTTACCGACGAGTGCGACAGTCTGGTTCGATGGAACGACGAGATCCATCTTTTCAAAGACTTGTTTCTTCGAATAATGGAAGAGTACATCGTCAAATTCTATCTTCCCTTTTCTGATTGTGAGGTCTTGCGCATTCGGTTTGTCAAGGATGTCGCGTTCTTCGTCGAGATATTTTCGCACAGATTCAAAGTCGCCAAGGCTGCGATACAGACCGCGCATACCCCACTGGAAACTGTACAACGGACCAATCATTCCGAGGAACACAGTGTACGTGAAGACGAGTGTTCCGATATCAACGCTGCCTGCGAAGAATGAATAGCCTGATTGAAGAACGAGGATGACTGTCGCGATACCGGTGATACCAAGCAATCCGGATTCTGATAATCGCCAGAATCCCCAGAATCCGAGCATCTTCTCTCGAGTCTTTCCGACGATTCGCGAGAATCGGTCGCTCATGTATGACTCTTTTCCGAAAAGTTTGATCGATTCGATATTCGTGAATGAATCTGAAACAAAAGCTTTCTCGGAATCTTCTGCAGCATTGTATGCAGCCTGCGGTTGGACCTGACGATGTTGGAACATATACGACCAACTCAAGAATGCGACGATGTAGAGCGTGACAATGATTGCCGACGGTGCATTGAGAAAGACAAGCGACCCAATAACAGTCACAATCTGGATTATGATTGGAATGAGACTGTACAAGAAGACATCGCCCAATCCTTCGATTGCGCTAGGGATACGCATGAAATTCGCGATGATTGTCCCCGTCTTGTTGTTCGTGTGGAATTGCTGTTGCAGATTGACGAGATGCGTATACAATTTCTCTTTGAGATCAAATATCATATTCGCTTCGATGTGATTCACTTTGTCGACAAGGAACCAGCGGAACAGTGTTCGTATCAGATAGACGCTTGCAACGATTCCAACAAGCAACAGACCTTCATTGAAAAGTGCTTGCTGCGTTATTGCGCGCGCAGCATATTTTGTCGCAGCGTCGACGAAGAACTTGAGGACGAGCTGGTTGACGACTGCCGATCCTTCGACGAAGAAAACGAGGATGCTGATGATGAGGACTTGCGTCTTGTATTTTGAGAAGAGGGAGATGAATGCGCGCAGCGATTTGCTGAGCTTGATGCTTCTCTCGTTGATTTCCTCTTCAGCTGTATCCATGTTTTGGAAAACCTTTTGGCGGATTATAAACCTTTGGGAGTATTGCTCAGGTAAATATCACGCGAGATAAATAGAAGGAGAACTCGGGAAGAATAATAGCAAAAAGGTTTTGAGAAAAAAAAATTAAAAGAATAAATTTATTGGTCCTTTGCGACAGCATAGATTGCTTTGATTGCAACAATGATTGTCATTGGCGCGACAAAGTATGTCAACGACGACAAGATTGCGTCAAGCGATCCATTGAATATCGTCAAAGTGAAAGCGTTTGCGCCCAAGTATGAAGCAAGCAAAAGTGCTGATGCCGCAAACAAAAAGTCTTTCGATTCGCTTCCTGTGACGTTGATGATACCAACAACGATTCCTAAGATGACCAATATTGCCTGGATGACCTGCGACTGAGCCGCAGTTGTGACGATCCCAAGGACGACTGCCAAGCAAATGCCTATAATCCAGGCCCATCTGCCAAATTTCTGCATTGTAGATTCCATAGTAATACCTCCAATAAATTGGATAGCAGCTTACCGCATCTTTGCTTTAAAAACCTTACGTTAACTGTCCGCTTTTAAATAATCGGATAATTTGAAGACGGAAATGACGGTTGCGCAGAACCATGATAGTACACTTTTATCCCTTAGTATTTGAGAAAAACATCCAAGAGCTCTTGGAATTGTCCGCTCCACTCAGAAACTGTCTCACCATTGCTGATACGCACATTGAAAAATTCCTCTCGCGTAATTTCTGCTAGAAACCGTTGTATCTGAGCCGATTTTACATCAAGATATGAATCAAAGTCTGTTCGAGAGAGTCCAACGCGGTCATCAAGAACTTCTAATTGCATAAACTGAAAAAAGAAGAAGGAATATAAAAAAATTAGTGATTCTACTCAATCATCTCAATCTCAATATTGAGACCCTTTGGAATTTCTACTCGCATAACCATACGGAGTGCGCGTTCATCAATACCCATATCGATGAGTCTTTTATGAATTCGCATCTCATATCGTTCCCACGTTGCTTTACCGTCTCCACAAGGCGACTTTCTCGTCGTGATGCGAAGTTTTTTGGTTGGCAGTGGGATGGGACCGCGGAGTTCGACGCCAGTTTTTTCTGCAATACCTCTGATGAAGTCGCAGACCGCATTGATTTTGTCAATTTCAGTGCTTACTAGTTTTATTCTTGCTTTTGGCATCGGTTATTCAGCTCGCGTAGTCTTATACAAGTTTCTTTTCCTTGATGTCAATACACATACCAGCGGCAACAGTTACACCTGAGTCGCGGATTGCGAATCGAGACATTTTCTCGTTCTTTGCTTTAGTTTCAATAACAAGTGGTCTTGTTGGTTTGAGAACTACAATTGCTGCATCTCCGTTTTTGATAAAGTCTGGATTTTCGGCCAAAACTTCACCAGTAGCTGGATTGAGCTTTTTCTGGATTGCAACAAATTGGCAAGCAACTTGAGCTGTGTGGATGTGGAATACTGGTGTGTAACCAATCGTGATGACTGATGGGTGGTTCAAAACGATAATCTGTGCAGTGAATTCTTCTGCAACTGTTGGCCATGCTGATTGTGGACCAACGACATCGCCCTTAGCTACGTCTTTAGCGCCGAAGCCTCGGATTGAACAACCAATGTTGTCACCAGGTTCTGCTTGTGGGAAAGTTTGGTGGTGCATTTCAATTGTCTTGACATCGCCAAGAACACCCTTACCTTCACGGCCTGGAACTGCGACAACTTTGTCGTTAACTTTGAGAATACCCGTTTCGATTTTACCAACTGGGACTGCTCCAATACCTGTAATAGTATAGACGTCTTGGATTGGCATACGAAGAGGCAAGTCTGTTGGCTTCTTTGGTGCTGGGATATCGTCCATGATTTCAAGGATTGTCTTACCAGTGTACCACGGCATATTCACAGATTTCTTGACGATGTTATCGCCAGGGAAAGCTGCTGTTGGAATAAAGCCAAGAATCTGATCAGGTCTCCATCCGGAAACTTTGAGAACTTGTTCAACATCAGCTTTAACTTGGTTGAATTTTGCTTCGTCAAATTTGACCATATCCATTTTGTTGATTGCAACAATAAGTCTTGTAACACCAAATGTTTTGGACAAGAATGCGTGCTCTCGAGTTTGTGGTGAAACACCTTCTGGTGCTGCACAAACAAGAACTGCTGCGTCTGCCTGAGATGCGCCAGTAATCATATTTTTGATAAAGTCTTTGTGACCTGGTGCGTCGATAATTGTGAAATCGTATTTCTTAGTTTCGAATTTTTTGTGAGCTAAGTCGATTGTGACACCACGTTCTTGTTCTTCCTTCAATTCGTCCATAACATAGGCGAATTCAAAGCCAGCTTTACCAAGAGACTGTGCTTTTTCTTTCAACTTTCGCATTGTAACTTCGTCAATAAAGCCTGCATCAAACATGAGGCGACCGACAGAAGTGGACTTACCGTGGTCTACGTGTCCAATAAAGATCAAGTTAATGTGTTCTTTTGCTCGTGCCATTGTATTTTCCTCCAACTACGTGGACATTTGTATTATTTTGTATCTGTTGTATGCTGATGTTATTGTTGCATACTTTATTATTGTATAATTGTATGTCAAACCACTCAATACCCCTTACAAAGTATATTAGTGCGACAGTATCGCAGAAACCGTAGCCTCTTTATAAATGTTTTGGTGAGGAGTCTCGAGGAGAATAGTTATTTCAGAATTATCTAATTGCGTTGAATTACACTGTGAACTGCTGTATAATTTTTAATTTTAATATTATTCCTGACTTGCAAGCTCTGCTGCGCCAATAACGCCTGCATATTTTTTTTTTGCTACTACAATTTGAGGAAGTTTAATGTCGGGACAAAAAGCATGCAGTTGTTTTTTCGTTGCAGGCAAAAAAAATTTTGCAGATTTAGAAACAGATCCGCCAAGAATAATTTGCTGCGGCGCATATGTTACTGTAATCATTGCAATTAATTCCGCAAGATGTTCTCCATAAGAAACAAATAATTTACGTGCACGCGCATCGCCGTGTTTTGCTTGCTCAAATAATTTTAATCCTGGCGTATGAAATTGTTTTACAAAATCATGACCGCCTAGTGTTTTCTCAAAAGACTTTCCTGACGAGCTAATCCATGCGCCAACTTCACCTTCTGATCCATCAATTCCTGTAACTATTTTTCTATTTACAATAATTCCGGCACCGACGCCAGTTCCAAGAATTAACCCGACAATGTTTTTATCACGTTTGCTCTTGAGTGTAGAAAATTGTCCGAGCGCAAAACATTTTGCATCATTTTGAACAAAAACTTTCTTGTTGTATTTTTCTATAAGCCATTTTTTTAGTGGAATATTTTTGAACTTAGGAATATTTGTTGCAAACAAAACTGCGCCAGATTTAGGATTAACTATTCCTGGAAAACCAACGCATATCGCCCCAACCTTTTTTGAATTAAGAAAATCTATGACCGTGCAAATTTGCGTAAAAACGTTGTGCGCAGAAGCATTAGCCTTAATTGGAATTTCAATAACATCAATTAATTTTGTATTTTTTCCGATAAGAACAGTCCCTGCGGCAATCTTTGTTCCGCCAACATCAACACCAATCACTGTTAGAGTTGATATGCGCGCTGTTCTTTTTTTCATCAAACTGTACTCCTGCAGAAATCAATTATAAATATTGGTATTGTAATAATTTGTGTCGACGCTTAAACGTGATCAGGAACTTTGAAACCGAGATGTTGTGTAATTGTATCTATGAGAGGTGCAGATTTAGTTCTGTACGCTTGTTGCACTTCCCATGGAAGACCGTTCAATGCTGCTTCGCGCAATCCATTAGGTAAATACAATGTTGCATAATGAGGTCCGGTGAATTTAACTGACGCGATGCTAATAGGTCCTCCACGTAGTGGTTTTTCATGACCTGGGTGGTGAACGTTAATGCCGTCGATTGAATAACCAGTCTTTTTGCTAGAGCTCAAGTAATGTTTGCCTACACCGTCGAGAAGTTCAGAAGTTAGCGGAACAGTTGCGGTGACTTTATTTTCAGTCATTCTGTATCCTTGTAAGTGTTCTGAAAATTGTGAAGAGAATACTAATGGATTGACTTGCTCAATGTCTGCTGAGGATAAACCGTAGAATTTTTCGCTAAGTGCGGCTTCAATTTTTTCGAAGTGCTCTGCTTGTGCTTTTCGCAGTGACGACACTTCTTCGCCATCTA
>CAZGJY010000034.1:0-8383 GCA_964525725.1 uncultured Methanosarcinales archaeon
CGCTCGGCAATAATACGAGCGATGCGATCCCGAAAGCGCTCGGTCTTGCTGACCTTGAGCAGAAACCTACCGCAGACATGCCGCTCACCGTCGGAAACACAGTCAAGATTTCCGCGAACACTGGTGCGACGACTGCGATGAATATTGGTTATTACAACGCTGATTCATCAAGCCACACTGGCGTCTATCTCGGAATATCGCAATGCCTTGACCCTTCTGGAGTTTTGCAAAACATCGATGCGACAAAGCTTCCAAAGGTTACAACATTGCCACAGGATGTAGCAGCAAGCACTGCTGTCGCGTTCAACGCAATCATCAGCAACAAAGGTTTGCCGCAAGGAACGTATCTGTGCAGCTTTGATGTGGGCAGCCAAGATGAAGTTGGTGGAAAACCAGTCTACCGCGAGCAGATTACATTGCAGGTCACTTCCTAATTTTTTATAATCATCAATAGCACACGCTATCACTTTACATCACATAACAAAAAGAGGCACACACATGCAAATCAAGAAACGACTCACACAACATGAGGAATTCGAGATCCTCAAGCTTGTCATCGACAAATTCCTTTGGCTCGGCTTTGGTATCCTCGCGTTCGGATTCTACAAATTGACGGTAGACAGCTACACAATTTTGTGGCAAGGACTCACTTTGATGATCACCGGCGTGATCATACTCGGACTGCTCATCTATCTCATCGTGAGAGAATTCGAGATAGTCAGATAATTTTTCATACTTTTGCTGCGCGGCGAGCTTCTGCTCGTCCCTCGCAGAGTTCTCGAAATTGATCCTGCATAAATCGGATCAATTTCTGATTATTCGCCAAGGCGCAGTAGCATTGTAATTTGCAAAGGACTTTATGCGACGAAAACTATTCTCAAACAAGAAAGGCATAGAGATTGCCGTCAATTATATTGTCGCGTTCGTCCTTGGTGTTGTGACGCTATCGCTCGGTTTTGTCATCATCAAAGCGTTCGTCGCTGGCGGCGATCAATCGATCACATACACGAGCGAGCAACTCAACGCGAAAGTCTCTGATTTGCTGTGCGATCAGACTGATATCAT
This sequence comes from uncultured Methanosarcinales archaeon, assembly GCA_964525725.1. GTDB lineage: Archaea > Nanobdellota > Nanobdellia > Woesearchaeales > DATGWN01 > DATGWN01. Next base: position 1,066 of record CAZGJY010000034.1, read on the forward strand.
CTGCTTCAGCGACAACAACCAACAAATCCATCGCAACGAATATGCGTTCGTCGGATTGCATATCAAGAATATCCAGAACACAGATATCTCTGTGACTATTTCCGTCGACCCGACGGATACAACGGCGACAAAATTCTATCCTGCCGATCCAAGCCAGTCGTTTGACCCGACGCATATGAAACTGCAGCCGCTCTCGCAAACAATCACAATAAAACCCAAAGACACTCAGAAAGTCGGCTTCGCATTGTACGCTGCGAAAAATGCTAACAAAGGAACTTATAGTTTCCTCGTGACTGTGAGCGATGCGAATGGAAACGGTAATAATGCAAATTTGTTCGGCACGATGAAAGACCGGGTTATCGTGCAGATTATTTAATTCTAACGTAAGCTCTGCGACAAACTTCTCTTCGTCCCTCAGAGAGCGAGCGTCGACAACGCTGCATACAAGCGTGAGCAAAGCTCACGGTGCGCAGTTGACATTGTCAACTTGTGAATCGCGTTGCTTTCGAAGAAAAACCAAGGCAGAGCTTGTAGCTGAGAATTATTTCTTTTTTAATCCGCTGCAGAGATCGAGCAATGCGGCTTTCGGATTTTTGCTTGCGGCGACGCCGGATGCGAGAAGGACGCCGCTAGTCTTGAGCTTGAGCGCGACGCGCACGTCTTCCCCCGTCTTCACGCCAGCGCCAACGAGGATTTTGACGCTTTTGTTGACGGAGCGGATCGCTTTGACAACTTTGACGATTGCCTGCGGTCTCGTTGTGACGGAAACGTTTCCGCCGATGAGTTCTGGCGGTTCGTATGCTATAAAATCAGGTTTAAGCGTTGCGACGCGCTTCGCTTTCGCGACTGTGTCGGCGCAGATGATTATCTGGAGTCCCGCTGCTTTGCTATGTTCGACTGCTGCGATGAGATCTTTCCAAGCGTATTGGTCTTCAGAATGATTAAGCAACGTTCCGAGAGCGCCGTCTTCTTTGATCGATTCGGCTAGGACTTTGCCGGTGTGCGCACCGAAGTCAACGCCGTCGACGTGCTCGCTAAAAACGGGAATCGTCACTGCTTTTGCGATGCGATAGATGTCAGCAGTCTCAACTGCGACGAGAATTGACGCATGTTGTTGCTTTGCGACGGATTCGCAAACTTTTGCAAGCTTCACTGCTTTCGCACCAGTGGCTTGAGAATATGTCTTGAAATTGATCGCGATGAGCGGTGTTTTGATCCCAGCTGCAGACATGAAAGCTCTTTTTGCGACGACGATTAATAAACATTTCGACGGAGAATAAAGACTTGAGCATCCGATTAAATGATAGAATCAGAAATGACAGGATCAAAGGAGACGCTCTTCTCTTGCACGTGTCTTGATGTTATTGACTAGTTCGTCAGACCATACTTTTGGTATCGCGCCGACGAACATGCCTTTGAGCCACGTCGCGAACTGCGGCGAATATCCGCCGCTTTCTCCGTCGATGAGGCGCGAGAGTTCATAATGCAGCTGGGAATCAAGATTCACTTTCATCGCGACGCGCTTGAGCTGGACGGCGAGACTATTAGAGTTCTTCTGCTTCTGGAGTGCATCGGCGCGTTCTTTCTCGTCGTCAATATCAGTTTGATCCCGTTGTGAGTCGTTCTCTTTTTTCCAATAATCTTTGTAGCTGAAAGAGGTGTTTATCGTTGCGTTGATCGCGCCGCCAGTCGGGGACTGCGGTTGTTGATTCAATACTCCCTGTGCACGTTTCTTTCCGACAAGCGGTTTCTGCGCGGCGAGCGCTTGGATCATCATCTCAAGATTGCGCCCATATGCGTGGCGCTCGCTCGGAGAGAGGACATCAGAGAATTGTGCGCTTGCGATCATTATGCCGAACGGTGACGGCGCGCCGAGCGTCTTGAATGCGAACGATAATTCTCCCTTAAGCAATCTGTCGACGATCTTCTGCGCGCCGTTCGTATCAGTGACGTCGTCAAGCGCTTCGCGCTTCGCTTCATGGAAGATGATGAAATCGGGATCGATCGAGCGCACCGTCGAGAAAAGTATCGTCGAATTGAATTGCTGCTTACCGACGCGTTTCTCGTGCCCACGGAATCGACGGAGAATCATGAATCCGCGGACTGCGCACGAGCGGAATCGGCGTTTGACAAGTTCGCTTGCGTCAAGCGAGAGTGAGAGTATTTCGCGCGTGTTGCCGACTTGAATGCCGCGCATGATCGATTGCAGGTCGACCATTTTCTCGCCGACAAGCGCGAATCCGGTGTCTGTGACGATCGACTGGAAATCTTTTTTATGCAGGCGGCGGGCGCCGAAACTGAAAAGGTATGCGAGCGCTTCGTTGATTTTGCGGCCGACGAGCGTGTGGACGAGCGTCATATGGATCGGTCCGTCGTTGAAATATTCGACGAGAATCTGTTTGCTTGTTATGTCACCGACAAAACGATGTTGCAGATCAGCGTAGTTGACAAGTTGGAGCGCAACGGACACGTCACAGCCAAAGTATGCTGCGCGCTCTGCTGCGATTCTTTGAATGTCTGGCAGTTCGTTTGTCGTCTTTTCTGATTTATTTTCTGCTTTAGATACAAGTTGCAGCAGTTCGTTGCGCGCAGTGTTGACTGCTTTTGCTGCGTCGCTTGAGAGCGATAGCGCTTGGCTTTTCCAGCGCGGGACTGTCGGCGAGCGGCCGTATGCGTCGACGACTTGCGCAGTCATTCCTTGCATGCGCACGAATTTGTATGTCTCGCCGCCGAGGACGAAAATGTCGCTGGGCTTGAGAAGTTCCATGAAACCCTCGTCGATAGAACCGAGATATTGTTGTCCGCGCTTGACGGCGATGTCGCCGCTGTCTGAAATTGTTCCGGCGTTCGTGAGATATATCTCTTTCACCGTGCGGCTCTGCATACAGACAACATTCCCAATATTATTTACGGATTGGATCGTGATCTTTGGATAGATACGCATCTTGATGAGCAAGTCGTAGTCTGTCGAAAGATAGTCGAGGCATTTGTCGAACTGCTCTCGTGCAAGCGTGCGATAGGGATATGCCGATGTGACGATCGCAAAAAGCTCGTCGGTCGTGTACTTGCAATGGATGCTCATGCCAATGATGAATTGGCAGAGAACGTCGAGGCAATTCTCTGGAATAGTGATCGCGTCGATGATGCCACGCTTCGCGAGATCGACGAGAACGATGCTCTCGAGCAATTCGTCGCGATCCGTCGCAATTATCCGTCCTTTCGGCGTTGCATGCAGTTTGTGACCCGATCGTCCGACGCGTTGCAATAAACGGCTGACGCCTTTCGGCGAGCCAAGAAGGAGAACAAGATCGACATAGCCGATGTCGATGCCAAGCTCAAGGCTCGTCGAGCAGACGATGCATTTCATCTTCCCTTCGCGCAGCCGCGTCTCCATGTCTTTGCGGTGTGCAGGTGAGAGCGAGCCGTGATGCGCACCGATGAGTTGGCTGCGCTCGAACGGCGGCTCTTCATTTATTTCGTAGTATGCATTCGGATATGCGTCTTTGAGCGCGAAGACGATGCGCTCCGTCGCGGCGCGAGTGTTCGTGAAGACGAGCGTTGACTTGTGGCTCTGGATGTGCTCGTGGATGAGTTCGAGCTGCGCTTTGCTTATTTCTTGCCATCCTGATTCGATGAGATTTTTTACCGGCGAGAGAACTTTGAGATCGAGCTGTTTGTTGTTCTCGATTTTTACGATCGTGCAATCTCTTGCACACATTGCATCATCTGTTCCACCTGATTCATTCCCGACGAGAAATTGTGCGATCGATTCGAGCGGCGCGGCTGTCGCGGACAGACCGACTCGGCAGATGCTCGGCGCAAGTTGTTGAAGCTGCTCGAGGTGCAGACTGAGAAGTGTCCCACGCTTGTTGTCGGCGATCGCATGGATCTCGTCGATGATGACCCAGTTGGTGTCTTTGAGATGGACTCGGAATCTTTCTGATGCGAGAAGGATCGCAAGACTCTCCGGCGTCGTGACGAGGATGTGCGGCGGATGCTCGAGCATTTTCGATCGTTGGTATGGCGTCGTGTCGCCGGTGCGTGCGAGGACTTTGATGTTGAGCGGCGTGTTTTTTGGTGATTCTGGCGATTCGGGTGATTCTGTCCACAGTGCTTCTATCTGCTCGAGCGGTTTCTGCAGATTATACTCGATGTCGTAGTTGAGTGCTTTGAGCGGTGAGATATATATCGCGTAGACTTTCTCTTCGAGCTGCTGCTTCTGTGCAAGTTGCACAAGTTCGTTGAGGATTGCAAGGAATGCTGTCAGCGTTTTGGTGCTTCCTGTCGGCGCGCTGACAAGCGTATTCATCCTGCTGTGGATGAGCGAGACTGCGCTGAGCTGGGATTGCGAATAGGCTTCGAACTGGCTGAAGAACCATTTCCTGACGAGCGGGCAGAGGAGCTTGTCAAGTCTTTGAATCTCGTCAGACTGCTCGACTGCGTTTGTATTTTTGTGATATGAGATTGCCACAAGAGCGAGACGCTGCGCCGCCTTAAAATGATTGCGGAGAAAGACGGCAAGTAAACGACAAGTAAACGGTAAGTGAATCCAGATGAATAGAGATTAATCTTACGCCTTATCCCGTGAACATGCGGATAATATTATAGTATACTTGGAAGCCGTCGAATCCGGGGATCGGGAGCATGTTGAAGAGGAACATGAAACCGTTCAATCGTTGCGTGATCATAAGAATGATCTGGCCGTTACGACTGAGTTTTTTCTGGTCGACCGCATATTTGCAGATGAGCCAGATGAGTCCGTTGACTGCCGGTCCGGCGAATGAAATTATTGCTGATTGCAGATACGTCGGCGAGCCCGAGATTGCGATATATGCGGGAACGATAATAAGGAATGGAAAATTGACGAGTTTGAGTATGACCCCGAGTGCGAGGAATGTATAGTCTGCGTTGAATGTCGCAGAGAGGCCAAATGCCATTGCGACGAATTTGTGGCCGAATTCGTGGAGGACGATTCCTGGCGCTACTGCGGCAATCGCCCATTTCCATTCCTGCCACGTGCCGATATATTTCTTGATGCCGACAGTTCGGTTCTGGTAATATTCTACTGGATCGTATGCAACTGCTGCCTTTCTTGACTGCATCTGATGCAAGACATTTTTTGGGATAATATCTTTGAAGATGAATCCGACGGCGAGCGTCATCATGATGATGTCAATGAGTTCTGAGAGGGTAAAAAATGCTACCATAGTCGTGCTTATTTTCATTTGATTAATAAAGATAACGGAGGATGAGTTAGAATTCATTGCATCAAATGCAGCCAACATATCTTTTCAGACCTGACTAATCGGAGGATTAATCTGAGGATAGCACAATGATTATAAAAGAAAACATGCAGCTTGGACTTATAACATAAAAAGAGGGATAATGGACATAAATCCAAAAATAAAAGAGGACATTCTTGATATTCTGTTCCGCGCGACGATCTGTCTGGATGAGCGTGATGCTGATGAAATCTCTCGCTTGTCGGATATGACGATCCACAATGCGTCGATATTCCAAGATGGTTATTCGATCCAGATCGCGATCTGCCTGTATGCGCTCTCAAAAATAATCGCGGCAAAGCCGCAGACTTCGGCAGATTTCTCAGCTCGCTTCACACAGGCACGAGAACTCGTCGAGAAAGAGCAATGGCAGTCGTATGGTACATTCATGGACAAAGTACTTGCGAGAATTTCCGAACTTGATTCTAACCTCAATCGTTATCGCGCGGATGTGCTGAGCCAAGCCCAGATAAAAAAAGGCTGCAGTTTGTATTCGCACGGACTGTCTGTCTGCCAGAGCGCAGCACTTACTGGCGCGTCGCAATGGGAATTGTATAATTACATCGGAAAGACGACGATCCACGATGATGGGTCGAATTCGCTTGAGAATCTCGACAAACGGCTCGAGTTCACGCGCGAACTTTTTTCACTGGCACCATCTGCGAAAAGCAAACCGCAAATGAACAAGACTATCGTATTTGATACAGGTCCAATCATCACAATGGCGATGACGAATCTGCTCTCGCTCTTGCCGCGGCTCAAGTCGGCGTTCGCCGGAGATTTCTTGATTCCGTCAGCGGTCCATCGTGAGCTCATCGAGCGTCCGCTCGCCACGCGCTCGCACAAACTCGAGGCATTCCAAGTATTCCCCTACATCAACGACGGAACATTGCAAGTGATCGACACTGAACTTTTGCGCACACGCGCGGCAGAATTATCTGCGATCGCGAATAACATCTATTGGGCGCAGGGACAGCCGATACAGATCGTGCACGAAGGAGAGCTCGAAGCGCTCGCACTCATGCTCATCGTTGGAGCTTCAACAATGGTTGTCGACGAGCGGACGATGCGCTATCTCATCGAAACACCGTCGAAGCTGCTCGATCGTCTCGAGTATAAATTGCATACGAAAGTCACAGTCAACAAAGCGGATCTCGAACGATTCAAGTTGTTGGTGAAACAGATCCATACAATACGTTCTGTCGAACTATTGACGTATGCGTTTGAATCGGGATTATTCTCTCACGAGCTCAATTTGGCGGATTCTTTGCCACACAATAGAACGGATTTCTACGAAGGCTTGCTGTGGGGACTCAAGTATGCAGGCTGCGGCGTGTCAGATTATGAGATTGATGATCTGCTCAAACATGTTTCTAGCCCGTTGTGATCCTCAGTTAGTCCATCGCCTGAGAATTACGAAGTATGGTTTTAGTTGTATCAAGCTGCTTTCGTTTTTGAGTGTATGCCAAATGCATAATCTTGGCGAGCAGTATTCGAGGCAATGACTGTCGAGTACCAGAGTTCTTCTTTGTGATTCTCACGCAGAAGCTGTGTGATGAAGTGAGATCCGCGCACCAATGTGTCGTTACGGACTTCGTAGAATCTATCAATATGTTTGACTGTATCGGGAGGTTTCGCCTCGTGAGCGATGTAATCTAACGAATGTTGCGGTGTGCGGATGCCATACTGCGTGCGAAATGCAGTGAGTGCTTGAGCGAAATAAGTCCTAGAGTAACCTAGTCTCTTCTCTACACGAAACCATTTGAATTGCATCCCCTCGAAAGGCACTGATACAGAATGCCGACGATAGACTGTGATCGTTGGATACTCACCGGCATATATCGAGAGTATGGAGTCAAGCGCTGTTTCAAAGCGACTGACTCTCTTGCACTCTTCCTTGAAGTCATAGTCTGAGACATCAGGGATATGTGGCGATAATCCGAGCCGCTCGATGAGTTGACGCGCAAATATCTGCTCCATTGTTTGCCATGATGCAACTGTCGCTATAAAAGTGCCATAGCTATATGCATATCGGA
>CAZGJY010000035.1:0-8270 GCA_964525725.1 uncultured Methanosarcinales archaeon
CGCGTTTCGTCTCAATCTCGACGGATAGTACTGCTGCGCCGCATATCATCTCCGCTAATCCACAAGACTTCGTCTATCCTGGTAATAATACATTCCAAGTAACGACAACGACTGCAGCATCATGTTCCGTGCGATTAGGACAAGGTGCGGCAGTGCAATTGCAACAAGGGGGAAGCGATTCTAGTGGCTACTTTGAGAATGCAATCATCACACTTCCATTGGATCCAGACAATTTCACAGCGTCGCCGATAGCTTACACGTATTCCTTGACTTGCAGCGGAGCGAATGGCAAGAATGTGAGCAAGAATATCACCGTTTCCCTCGCAGATTACGGATTACGTCCGACGATCATGTTCACAGATTTCAATAGTCAAGTACTTCCTGCACAGATAAACACGGTCTCACCTCTTTTGAATTTGAATGTCTCATCTAACAAGAGAGTCACAGTGATGATAATGAATGATGTGACTGGCATTACCCTTTTCAAACAAGTAATCCCTGCTGGTGTATCATCACTCATGGTTCCAGTTCCTATGGGAATCACGCCGATACAATTCAGCGCAAGTGATGATTCAGGTATGGGAACTGGAGTTCAAACAGTCATTGAGCGTTCTTACTCTGCCGACGCATATACGACGCAGTTCAGCGATGCACTTGCCAATTCTGCAGGTCCGCAACCAATGTATGTGCTAGCACAACTAACGAGCGAACAAATCGGTAGCCAGTCATCATCTTCATTCGCATTACCGCAGAACGCAGTTGTCAGTGCAACAATAGTGAGCACTGATTCGAATATTTCGTCTTCAATCCTGACGCCACCAAAACCGATCGCTCTCACTACTCAACAGATTTCGACAGCAAACGGCGCGAATCTCAATATCACATTGCCTCAGTCGCTGTCTGATGGAAATTATTATCTCCAATACGCTGTGAGTGTCAACAACATTGTCGTCGCAGCAGACGGCGCAGTATTCACGATTGATTCTCTCTCTGAACCTCTCTTACTTTCGACAACGCCAACTCTCAACCAAACACAGCAGCTCGTTACGGGTTCACAAGCGATACAATTCGTGGTTCCATACAAGAATCTCATTACTGTTGATGAAAGTTCATGGGACAATAATATTGGCGTCATCAATAGAACTTTTGAGAACGCGACTAGTTCACTCGCACGCTCGGCATTGCCTGAACCACATATTTTCAATTATGCGGCAACAAATGAACTTGGTCATATCTCATCGAAAGACATTCCGATCACAATGGATGTCGCAGTTCCATCATTGACTTTCAGTCTGACGACTGCTGCAAACGGTGGAGCAAATGCGCAGACGACATCAATATCACCTGTCCCTCGATTCCTCGTCACGTCCAGCAAACCGGCGCGACTCGCAAACGCAGTGTTGCGAAGCACAACCGCAGGGCAACAATATTCAGTAGCGCTTCTTTCTCTTCCTGATGCGAATGCATTCGCGACGTCGTTCGATATTCGCGCGACGGATCGATTGCCGAACGGTCAATATACGCTCGTCCTCACCGCAGTAGATGCAGCAGGCAATGTCGCTGCGAATGAACAATTCTCATTCACGATAACCGTAAATAAATTGCAAGTAACTTTGCTCACGCCGAAATTTGGCTTGACGAGCACAAATACGATGGCACTCTCAATAGGCACAGATCGACCTGCGGCTTGCAGCTTCGCATTGCTTGGCAGCGATAAAGCACTCTCATTCTCGACGATGGATGTGCTTTCGACAACTGATGAATTCGCACACAACGGCAGCATATCGTTTGCCACGGCACAGAATGACCAAAAATATCCATACATCGTCTCTTGCATAGAAGATGGTGCGAATGCTTCGTCGGCGGTCAACGCGACGTTCTATCTCGGCAAGAGCACAACTGTGCCACAGATCACGTCTCTCTCTCTCCTCAACTCTGTGAACAATGTCGTTTCTGATCCGCTCGGCCGCGCAACACTTTCTGTTTCGACTTCGATACCAGCGGTGTGTTCATACGGTCCGAGTGCGACGACTCCATACTCACAGATGACACAATTCACGTCGTCGAATAATCTATCGGCGAGCAATGTGCAGACGATACCAAATCTAGTTGATGGACAGAGCTACACATACAGTGTCATCTGCGACAACGGCGCAGGAATATTGTCGTCGCCGTCAACAATTTCATTTACCGTCAACATGCGGCAGAACAGTCTTATTACAATAAAAACGCCATCGAACGGAGGCGCATACGTCAATCCAACGCTTCCGGTGGCGTTCCAACTCGTGCGACCTGCAGCACAAGGATGCTTCTGGTCGAAGAATGCATCGGGCTTGTCTGCATCTGCAGCATCGAATGGCGCGATCCCGACGAACTTATTGACTGCGATCAACCCTGCGTCGAGCGATCACCTGCAATATAATGTCAGTACGACGTTTGGTCTTGGCGCACAGTCAGCATTCGTCGAATGCATCTTTGAAGGTTCGAACAATACGTTCGACACAGAGACTGCAAACTCATACTTTATCGTTGATACTACTGCGCCTCCTGATGGAACAGTTAGTGTGCCGGTCAATACGACACAATCTTCACGTATACGAAATGTGAGATTCCAATTCTCTGATAACGAATCGGGCATCTCGCTCTACGAATATGTCGTCGGCAGTGAGCCATACGGCCAGACGGGATGGAACGACACGCTAAATATCACACCAACCACAAGCTCAATAACCGACATATATATCCCCGCGGGACTTGTCGTTGGCAATTCATATTATGTCAGCGCGCGCGCGACGAATGGTGCCGGAGAAAAATCGGCGGATTGGGTCTCAAGCAATGCAACGACTGTCGTATTCTCCTCGCAAGCGAGCGGCGGCAATAACTCTGTGATAATTCCGATGGTCAATATCACATTGCCGCCAGGAACAACTGTGAGTTATCCTGACGGATCTCGTGTGACGTTGCCGAATGGAACACGAATTACAATACCTGCATCTCTTGCGGGACAGTTCAACGCTGGCTCTGCAATTACATTGCCTGCCGGCACGACACTCATCCTTCCGACGGGCGCAACGCAGACATTGCCTGCGAACGCTGTTGTCACTCTTCCGGCTGCCGTCGTTTCAGCAGATCAGTCTGTTGTGACAAAAGGTACAGATAATCCGACGAGCAACGTCAAGAATCAGACTAATCAAAAACCTGCAGCGAAACCAGCAGATACGCAGGCACCGCTCAATTATCCAAGCGCGTTCAGCGCTGGCTTGCTCATCTTCTGCCTCGCACTCCTCATAGTCGGCGGCGGCGCAGGATATCTTGTCTACGCAAACAAGAAACAGAAAGGAAAGAGTGCAGCATCGCTTGCTGCGCAGCTCTCGAGCGGTTTCGGCGACGATGATGTTGTTGTACCGAGCGGACCGCCGAGCGTGCACGACAAACTCAAATCTGCGTTGCAATCACGGATCAGGAAGCAGCACGTCGGCGGTGTCTCAAATAAAGCGTCCCATCTCTTCTCGACGTTCGGCACTGAGGGCACCTCATCATCTGGCTCTTCGTCTTCGTCAGGAATCAAGATTCCAAAATTCGAACCACGCATCGGCGTGACGAAGATAAAGTCAAACAACGCATCCGAATCATCTGCCGCATCTGTTGCAAGTTCATCATCAAGTTTGTCGGCAAGTTCATCAACAAGCTCATCGGCAAGCTCATCAAGACCAATCTTGCCGAACACCAGCGTATCGCTCAGTGATGCAAGCGGCACATTGCGGCGAACACAAGAATCTCTCGACCGTCTCAAGAGCATTGCAAACAAGCAGCGATCGATCGGACAATTGCGACGATCGACGAAATCAGGCAATACGAATGGTTCTGGTTCGATCAGCTCTGGCTCTCAGAATATCGATCGACTCAAGAATCTGCGAAAGAAATAGGGATGAAAAAAGAATAGGCAGGGACGTGAGTTCATTATTTTTTTTTCAAATATGATTTGTTTCGGTGCTTTTACTTATGATGCAAGAATCTCAGCAGAAAAAAAAGAGGAGCAATAGTTCACTCTCACATTTTCCTCATTTCCCTCAGCCCTACTCTCATTCGCGTCTGTCTCTCTCCAAGCGCGCCGCTGATCCGAGCCAGATTTTCATCTACATCGCGGCGATCGTCATCGTGGGGTTCGTCTTTCTCTACGGCTTCAAAGCGGTCAACACGTTTCTGCAGAGCAGCCAAGACATCGAGCTTGCAAAGTTCGTCAAAGATTTCCAGTCGAAAGCAAGCTCAGTCAGCACGGATTTCGGCAGCATCAAATTCGTCACGATATCGATACCGTCTAAATTCTCACGCGTCTGCATCATCGACCCGACACTTTCTCCTCCTGTCGGAACTGATCCGAGCAATCGCGAGATCAATTGCACCGCTGGCGAGCTGCAGTCTGAGCACAATCAGCTCACGAAAGAAGTCTGCGATAATTGGCAGGAACTTTTTTCAGACCAGACTGTGCAGCGAAAGAATGTCTTCTTCATCGGTCTCGACAACAAAGTCGGTTACTCGGATTATATTCCTGACATCGCTCTTGCGCCGTCTTCCGGATTCATCTGCACGAGCGACGGGAAGATACAACTCTCAGGCGAGGCTCGCGTCGCTCGCGTGAGTCTTGATGAATCGTCGTGAGCGTTCGGATAATCGTGAAATCATCATGACATCGCCCAACATGGCATCGTTCAACACAATGCGTGAGAAAAAGATAACGCAAAAAATGACGCGTACTGTGCGCAGCATGCGCAGCAAGAACGCGATGGTTGACACGCAGTTCCATTGGCTCTTTGTCCTTCTCGCCGGCGGATTCATCCTTCTTTTGTTTGCGATTTTCATCGGTCAAGGTATCGCTGCAAACCAAGAAAAACAGACTGCGCTGATGCTCGAATATTTCGATAATGTTTTCACGTCCTCGCAGAATCTGCAGCATCTCGACGAATCAGTCGACTCGCTCTCGAGCATCGACATCAAGCAAGATTGTGAGCCTGGCGTCGAGTCGCGCCTGCAGTTCGTCGGCGAGTCGCTCGACAAAAAAACAACGTACTTGCCGATTTTCAGCGCAAAAGATATTTCTGGAACGACGTATGCCGTCAAGACGTTGCCATACGACGCACCGTTCCATATTGATAATCCTCTGTACTTGACTGATTCGCAGACACTCTATATTGTTTATAGCGATGATGCGGACGTGCGAGATCGATATGCGCAGTTGCTTCCGTCACATGCGACAAAGGTTGAGACTGATGATTTGTCGACGGTAAAGCTGACTGGCTTCAAAAATGTCGTCATCATTACATCGGACGAAGGATCAAGCACGATCAGCGGCCAGATCACACCGCCTGATATCGCAAAATTGCCAGCCAATCTGCAGAACGCAAACCTGCGTCACGCTGACGTTGTATCCGGTACGAAGACCGTAGATTATTATTATGCGGCGCACACAAACAACGGCGTGATCCTTCTTGCCCCGCCGGACAATCTGCTTCCAAACGACGGCGACATCAGTAGCGTCACCTATTTCGACGATGCATCACTGCTCGGCGCAATCATGTCCGATGATCCACTCGTCTACGAGTGCAATATCCAAAAGCTCGGAGAGCGTGCGCGTGCCGTCGCGCTGCAGATCGCAGTGCGCGCACAGACATTGGCGTCGACGCCAAATATGGACGGTCGCTGCGTCGGTGCGTATAATTCTGCAGCATCAAGCATCTTTACCGCACTCACAGATTCAACGACGGACGACCTTGCTTCGCCGGATTGGCAGAACTCACTTGCGACGAACAACGACCAGCTCATCAAATGGTCATGTCCGGCGCTGTATTAATGCATTAATGCTACATTGACTTATCGACTAGGAATTATACATGAATAACTTAAGACATTTGATGCGTAATGGAAATAGCGGAAAGAAGGCGCAGCTCAAGATACTCGAAAGTATCGCCGTCCTTATCATATTCTTTTTCCTCGTCGGAATCGGTCTCAAGTTCTACGGCAATATCCAACTGCAGAGTTTGCAGCAAGCGAAAGACGATTTTTCGAGCAACGATGCGACAAAAATCAGCCAGAAAATTGCGCATCTGCCTGAGTTACGGTGCTCGCTTGAGAATACTGACCAGGGATCGTGCATCGATCTTGCGCAAGCGCAAGCATGGGCTGCGATGCAAGCTGATTGTTCAGATACAATCATACACGCGGGTTCGCTTGGTGCCCCTGATGCGCAATCATTATGCAATGAGCGGTTGACGCAATATTTCGAGCAGTTCGGCGTCGCAGAAGTCGTGCTCAAGCGTTTCTATTCCGCTGATCCAACGACTGCGGCAATCACTGATCCCAATAATCCTGCGAATGTCTGGGTGCTCTACAATTATTCGCAGACCGGTGAGACTGCGCCGACGTTCACGCAGATCCCCGTTGTCATCTATAATAGTCTGACGCAGTCGAACGACTTTGGTGTGCTGCAAGTGCGGGTGTATCAATGAACTCAATCCGATCATCGAGAAACTCGTTGTCAAGCTCTTCACTATCGCAATCATTGTTGCCGTTGCCGTTTTCTCGACAGAAGAAATCGCAGCAAGAGCTGCTTGGCTTTGCCGTTGTTGTGATGCTCGTTGCTATCGGTCTGATTTTCGTCATCGGTTTCTACGTTCTCAATCCGACGGTCGATTCGCGCACGACGTATTTGGACAAGCAAATTGCGACGAATATGAACGATGCGTTGCTTGAAACGACGACGACGTGCCGTTCGCTTTCTGTGCGCGATTTGTTGCTCGCTTGCGTGAATGACAATGAAGCGATATGTCCGGCAGATGATACGACGACGGGACCGGAGAGTGTCAAAGCGTGCGACTACCTGAGCAGTTTCATCACGCATCGGCTCCACTCGACGCTCGATGTGTGGGGATATGATTACGAATATTCTATCAGATATGATACGACGTCGTCGCAGAATTATGTCATTCCGCTGCAAACGAACCATCCGAGCCGCGTCGGCTGCGAAGCGCAGCGTTCAGCGTTGCCGCTCGCCGGCGCAAACCGTCCTGTGTTGATTTATCTGGATATTTTCGCGTGTAAGAATTAACTTTTTTTATTCCAGGCTTTCTTATCGTAGTAGTCAATTTTTTAAATTGCCTTTCTATATTACTACTATGGTTGATGCAAAAATACCCTCAGCAGGAAAATGCAATCCTCCCTATTTGCGACCGTGTGTCATCGTCATTGAAAACAATAAAGTTCTTTGTATACGATTGCGATATAGAAACCAAGAGTACTTTGTTTTTCCCGGCGGCGGCCTTGAAGCGCACGAAACGTTACGCGAAGCCGCTGCTCGTGAAGTCCGCGAGGAAGCTGGATTCGATGTTGAGATCGGCAAATTAGTTTACGTGCAAGATTTAATCCGCGAACGGGCGACTAACGATCGTGCGATTGATTTCTATTTCTTAGGAACGAGAGTCGGAAGTGCGAGTTATCCGACGGTCACAGACGGCGGCAAGAATCTTGGTGCCCACTGGATCCCGCTCGACGATTTCAAGAATTCTGATTTTTTGCCGGCTGCAATACGTGTTCGACTCGCTGATGACTATCGCTCCGGTTTCTTACAAACTATTTTTTTAGAATCTGTGTTGAAATAGAGTAACTTCTTTGCTATTGGAGCTGCCAAAATAAGGTAGAAATTATAGTGTAATCTATTTCTTCAATCGTTGCGTGATACGATTGAGTTCGTTTATGTTCTCGGTGAACGTTGGAAGCACTTGCGAGAATGCTTTTTCCATCGCGCCGAGCTGTGCGCCGACTTCGAGGATATTCTTGTCATAATCACCGATCTTTCCGATGATCGCTTTCTGCAAACTATCAACTTGTCCTTTGACGTCGGCTATCTGCTGCTGCATGCTTTGGAGAAGTTGTTCAGTCGATTCTTTCCATTCGACGACTTTTGTGATATTGCGCTCGATATCCTGCCATTTCTCTTCGATAACTGCCTCGATGAGCGCTTCGATCTGCTGCGTGTCCATGTCGCCGGGAGCTGATGGCTGCGGTGGCATTGGCGGCATATTTGGCATTTGATTCATCTGTGGCATCATCGGCTGCGATCCGCCATATTGTGGATATGATTGTTGTTGAGAATATTGCTGTTGTCCATAATCTGCGCCAACAACGCTTTGTGGTTGGAGATTCATCGGATTTTGCGGATTTCCTGCCATGTGGTCTGGTTGGATCGGTTGTCTGAGCGCCGATTGCGTATCTGCGAG
>CAZGJY010000036.1:0-8216 GCA_964525725.1 uncultured Methanosarcinales archaeon
ACGCTCGAGACAGATCGCGTACGCACAGACAAAGTTCCCGCAGAATGGATATCCGGCATGAAGATGCAGAAGAATCTCGCATCGATGCCGCACGACTGGTTCTACGACGCACTCATTGCAAAATTCGACGAGAAAGGAATCGAATACTTCGAGCCGATGCAGATCTGGCATATTCCAAAATTGCACGAAGAGTTCACCAAGCGGATGCATCGCGAACCGCAGACACAGACATATAGTTGGGCGGCGCGTGCCGCGCGCAAAGCAACAGGCAAAGCTCTGTCCTGGTTCCCTGCGAATGCACGAAACAGTTTATTCTCGACAATAAAGACGATAAACTCGAAGATTGGATTATAATCTAGAAAAAAATAAAATTACGATGCCGTAACATTCGAATGCCCTGACGTTGGTGTCAAAGCCAGACTCGTCGTATTCCAGTCGCTCTGCGCATCAGACCAGTTCGTTCTCCACAAGAAGATATTTCCTGCAGTCTGGCTGTTGAATCCAGAGATGTACTCAAAGTCATGCGTTCCTGCTCCTGAGAAGAAGAACAGTTTCGTGAACAACGATCCACCGAGCGGTGTGACTGCCATGAGCAGGCTGTAGCTCGTCGAATTCGTCTTCGCGAGGACTGCGTCGACATTTCCTGCGCCGACAGTATATGTCTGCGTGCTGTTGCTCGTGAGGAAGATGAGACGACCGACGCTCACGCCGAGCGTCGTATTGACAGACATTGTGCCGTTGTTCAATCCGACCATGAGAGCGCTGCCGCCAGGTCCGCAAGAGATGAGCGTATCAGTCGCAGTACAATCAGTCAAGTAGCCGCCGCTTGCCGTCGGATAATATCCTGGATATTGCGCGAACCACTGGTTGATCAAGTCATTATACTTGATGCCTTGCGTCTGCGACTTTATGCTGATCTGATTGAGTTCGTTCACATATTGTGATATGAGCGCAGGTGTTTCATGCAAGTCAGTCGCGATCTGCAATGCAGACTTCGATTTGTAATTATCAAAGACATATTTCTTCGTGAAGTCCCATGAACCCCAGTGAGCCCAGACTGATGCTTTGCCGATCATGTCGCCGGATGTGATGAAGATATTCTCTCGCGGATTGTCGCATGCGAGTTTTGGCATGATGTCAGCGATCTGTGCTTGCGTGAAATTAAGATATGGATTGTCACGCAAGATATCGTCTTTGACATTGAGCGGCTGACCGAGCGTGCTTGAGAGGACTTTCGTCACAAGGATGCCGTTCGTCGGATCGTGAGAATCTGCGAGCATCGTGTCGAACGCAGTATTTCCGCCGCAGATGAGCATACGAAGGATATCACGCGAGACTGATTCGTTATTCTCGAGAAGAACACGACCGACCCAATATGCTTGTGGTGTCGTCTGTGATGCACCATCGAACGTGACAGCACGCTCGCCGATCGCGTGATAGAAGTGACCAAAGTCCCACCAGCTCGTGACGATCGCATCGGGAGATGAATTTGCGCGCAATGAATCCATCGCATCAAACCATGCACGATCGAAGAGGATTGCAGGCTGTATCGACATTTGCATCGCTTGTGTATACATCGGAGAATAGACCGACATGAAGATGACGAGTGCAATGACTGCACCGACGAGACGCTTCGTGATGAAATTAGTGAAGCCAAGATGCTCTTCGCAGAATGTGTTGATGATTTTTGCGATATAATACAAAGACAACGCAAACGCGATCGCGAATGCAGGTCCAAGGAGCATGATGAATCGTACACCGTTGAAACTCATGTACGTCGTGCCAGCCATCCACACCGAGAGAAGGATAGCGACTGCAATCTTGCCGTCCAAATTGCTGTTCCACACGCTGAGCACAAGTGCAAGCGCGACTGGAATGAATAAGACGATCAAAAACAAGAGCGCACTGTTCGCGATAAGAGATTGGAATGCACCGCCATAGACGATAGAGATGAACCAGACAAGAGCGAACGCGAGCGTGGCCCATTTCATCCATTTGCTTGACGACGAGCGTTTCCATTCAAAGTCGAGGCAGAGGAATACGATGCCGAGAAGTCCAAGGACAAATATCGTCGAGCCGCCGATCGACGAGACGACTTGCGCAAAGCTTGACGGATTGAGTTCGGCAACTGATGAGAGGACATTCGGCCAGATATTGTGCGGGTCGAATGATGCGATTCCGCTGATGTTGCCGAAAATACCATTGACCATATCGATGAAAATATTTGTTCCGTTATAGATAAAGTGAAAAATCGCGCTTGAAACAAGATAGACGACAAGCAGCAGACCTTCTTTCTTCACGATGTTGAGGATATTTCCATAATTCTTGTGCCAGACGCATTCGATGAGCAGATAGATGAAGAACATGATCATCGATACGCCGATGAAAAAGAGGATGAACCATGAATTACCGAGAGTCCATGCCATGAAGCCTTGCGCAAAGCCGGCGATCGCCGCAAGGACCACTGCGAGCCAGAACCGTTTCTCGACGATCGCATAGATGAAGAATGCAGTGATGATGATTGGGAAGATGACATAATACGGATCGTTGTCGATGCTGCCTGAAAGCGTTCTCGAAACAAAGATACCCGTCGTCATGCAGACAAGCGTTCCAAAGAACGCGAACAAGTCCGTCGAGAATCTGCGCACGATCAAATAACAAGGAATGACTGCGAGCAGCGAGAGCAACATCGGCAAGAAGAAAATCGCTTTCACGCGCACATAGTCGGGTGCATTGTCTGGAATATGAAGCACTTTGTAAGTTTCAGCGATGATCCATATGTTGAACTCTGGATGGAACGAACCAGGGACGCCGATCGGTGCAAGCATCTTCGTGATGACCGGTTTACCATTCGCATCAAGTTTGTCGCCAGTATAACCGTGATCATAATAGTCATTCGCAAGAGTATAATAATAGTATGGGTCGATCGAGCCAAGATATGTCTGGCCGTTCGGATATTGGAAATTCGCTTTGACTGAGAGAAGGTTCTGATCGACAATGTCCGAGATTTTTATCGGGTTGCCGCCTAATGTGATGACGCCGGAAGATTTGACCGAATTGAATTGCGTATCGACAAGCTTCGACTTGAAGTCGGCAGTCCCTATTGGATACTGTGCATCGACTTGCGCAGATATCTCTGAGCGGATCTGTGCATAGATATTCTGCTCGACAAGCGGACGCAGACCACTGAAATCAGCCTGACCATCACGAGTATGTGCTGCGATGTAGAATGTGAACAAGATGAAGATGACAGCAAGCGTCAAAGTGAAATATTTCGATGTGTATATTCCTTCGAGCGTCGACAATATCGATGTGCCATTGCCGGCGTCGGAATTGCGTGAGAAGCGGAATTTCTTCGATGAAGACTGTTCTTTTTGTTCTTTCGACGACTGCTTTGATTGAGAATTGGATACAAGATTATTCTCAGGCTGCTTATCTGAGTGTTTATGATGGTCAGAAGATTTATGATTGGACTCCGAATGAGATTGAACTTGTTCGGCGTTGGATGATTTTGAGTCGGATTGTGAATTATCTGAAATGATGACACCCCTATTTGTCAAACCAACCCCTCATGATTTATAAATATTTTGAAAGACGCGCAATAGCAAACAAACAGTGTGCTCACAAATCCAAAACACAGACACTGCAGACTGCTGTGCCTTGGCTAGAAATCAGGAGGTGAGCCGATTCCAGAGCAGATTGCAAAAGTCTGCGCTGCAGCGTGAACTAATTAGGTTCACACTGTTGCAGGCTCACCGACGATACTTACGGTACGGCAGCCCACCGTAGAATTGCCGCACAGCAGTCTGTGCACAGTAAAACTAAAACAGGGTAGCAATAACATGTCGATAAGTTTTATAAAAACGAAGGAAACAAAAACCGTCATGGATAGCAAACACGTTTTTCGGTACGTTTCATATTTATTGACAGGAAAGCAGAGCGACACGCAGAGTTTCAAGGACCACGATGTCTATTATTCTGACAAGAAAAATATCGCGCTCGAAAAGAAAGGTCACGCCGATCACGATAAGAAAAAGAAGATGAAAGAGATAGGCTACGAAGCGATGCAGCCGGGACTCAAATCGATCACGACGGCAGTCGACATCGGCTCGGGCACTGGTTATTTCTCCGCGAAACTCTCAAAGCAATTCAAGCACGTCATCGGCATCGAACCGTCAAAGAACGCGATCGGCATGGCAAAAGAGATTTTTCCCAAATCAACATACAAGAATATTGAATGGCACAACGGATTCGCCGAAGTTGAGCTCAAGAAATTGCCGATGGACAAACCCTATTTCTTTTTCACCGCAGTCGTCCTCAGCCATCTCACTGACGACGTCGTGAGCAAGATCTGCAAAGAATTGCGCCGCTCAAAACCAAAATCACAACTCCTCTTTGCAGAATGCTTTGGCCCGACGCACCACAGATACATGTGGCACGTCAGAACAAAGCAGTGGTGGCAAGAACAATTGCCCGGCTGGGAAATTGATTTCTTCGGCGACGAAATCCAGAACGTACCAGGACGACGAAAATGTTTCCGTGCGGTAAAAAGAAAATAAACCAATACACCGATACTAAAAAATCCACAATATACTAAATTACTGAATGTTAAAAATATAATTTTTAAAAAAACAACACAAAAAGAGCAGAAGCACAGTGACTTATGCAGAACAAGCAAAAGCTAAACGCACAGAAAAAACAGAAAGCACGCGCAGCACAAGGGGAGCAGA
The DNA here is from genome assembly GCA_964525725.1 of uncultured Methanosarcinales archaeon. Lineage (GTDB taxonomy): Archaea > Nanobdellota > Nanobdellia > Woesearchaeales > DATGWN01 > DATGWN01. The sequence goes on from CAZGJY010000036.1 coordinate 4,731, forward strand.
CTGAGCAGAAAGTCCAATCACATCATACACATTCGCTTCTCGCGCTCGCAAAAAGCGCAATCATATTCTTCGGCGTCGGAGTCATCGGATATATCATCGCATTCTTCATCAAAATAATCAGCGCGCGGTATTTTGGCCCAGATCAATTAGGTGCCGTCGAGCTCATCAACACAGTCCTCGGCGTCGCGACACTCATCTGCACCGTCGGAATCACTGCAACGATTCCGCAATACATGCCGCTCTACATGCTCAAGAAGCAGTATGGATTGCTGCGCGGATTCCTCAGATATGCACTTATCGTTCCATTCGTCGTTAGCATCATCGCAGGTATTATTTTATTCATGTGCTCAAAACAGATCACGAACCTCCTGCATGCGACGCCCCTCTTCCAGACATCGCTCATGATTGTCGCAGTCGTTTTCCCGCTCAAAATTTTGGGCGACTCACTTTCGACAGTGCTGCAGGCGAAGAAAGAGTCATTCCACGCAGCGCTCGGTCACAACGTCATCGACAAAGTTGTAATCTTTGCAGCAGTCATCATTGCGATGCTCACAGCAAAAAATATTGTCGTTTATGTTTATGGCATTGCGTTCTCAATCGTTGCGATTGCGCTCTACAACGCAATCGTCTGCTATGCAAAGTTAAGCACGTCGACAGATGATGCGCCGGCAGTCATAGACACCAAAAGCACTGCAAACGGTGCAAAAGAAATAAAACAAATAAAACCTATCTATCGATTCGCAGAATGGACAAAATTTGCAATGCCACTCCTCTTTTTTGGCGTCACCGGCTATTTCCTCGGCTGGACGGATAACATCGTCATCTCTGCGTTCCTCAGCCAAGCATATCTTGGTATCTATGGCGTCGCGTTCTCGCTCGCAAGCTATATCAGTTTCATCCCGATCCTTTTCCTGCCGCTCTTCTTGCCAGTCATGGTCGAGCTTATGGTTAAAAAGTCGCCAGCGCTCCTCACCGTCTATGAGCGAGCGTCAGTGTGGTCATACACGATCGCGCTTTTCTTCGGCACACTCTTCCTCTTCTTCCCGGCGCAGATTCTTGCTGTCCTCTTCGGACCTGCATTCTCAACGGGTGCTCACCCGCTCATGTTCCTCACAATCAGCTTCACGCTCACGGCATATTTCATGTTCTGCTATTCGATGCTCATGATAAAAAAGAAAACGACGTTCATCTTCGTCAACACAGCGATATTTGCGATCGTCAATCTGCTCGTCAATATATTCGTCCTCAAATATGTCAACCAATCGATAACCGCAGTAGCGCTCGTCACAAGCATCTCGCTCTTCCTCGTGCGATTCAGCGAATTCGTCTACGTGAAGCGACAGTTCAAGCTCATCACGCCGATCAGCCATCTCATCAAAGTCACGCTTTGCGCAGTTCTCAGCGGCGGCGTTGTCAAGATACTGTTCATCGCATCCCTCAACCACACGCACCTGCCGCAGCTCGTGCGCCTCATCATCGCCGGAATCATTTATTGCGCGCTTTTCGGTGGCTCGCTCATCCTCAGCAAAGCAATAATGCCCGACGACAAAACGCTCATCAAGACAATACTCGTCAAAGCGAATGTCAATCAGAAGATAATCGATTTCGCCGCAGAGACGATAAATAAATTCTCATAAACAAAAAAAAACAAAAGAGACAAATCCGAGAACGAGCTATGCCCTGGTATTTCTCAGGAGAAGTGCCGATTCAGTGCAGACAAAGTATGCGCTGCCAGCAAATCTCGCCGATTTGCTTTGGGTGCAGGCACTTCGACGCTCGCTCGACGGGGGCATTAATTTTTTTCTAGAGCAGTGCATCCTTATGGAAACTTACTTTGTAAGTTGTTTCAATTGCGGCAGTTCGAATCGTCGAACATCAAAAATGGAACCGTGGAGCAACTTGAGAAAAATCTGACCAGTGATATAATCTTGACCGTCTGCATGGCCGACAGACGGCTTTTCGACATATGAATCAATTTTGATAGTGTTGTCATCAGCTTGATGGATATCAATACCAAGGGTATATCCCATTGCAGCAGAAACAGATGGTATGGCATAACATAGCGATAAAACTTTTTTCCCGACCGGACTAGGAACAGCAAAATTTTCGCGCCAGTTTTTTGGAATTACTCTTTCGCCAGCGCGCGCTGAATGCAAATAAACTTGCATCTCTTCAGAGGCGACAATAGCTGCGATTTCTTTTGCGGCGTCTCTATATCGTGGAGGATTCGGACAGTGCGAAGGAAAAGGTCGCTGGTAAATATAGCCATCCGAGTGTGGACAAAATGGATCTTTGGTTTCGCGAAAAAACGCAGTTACGGGCGCAGGACAAACGAACTCTTGAAAGTTCGTCAATTCCCCATCAATAATTAACCGTGGAACATCTTGCAACACTTCCAGATCGAGCACTGCGTTTTTGAAACGAGTGTATGTTGCCTGCCGCATCGCTATCATTTCTGCTTCTTTCATAATAGATGGAGAGTAATTCTGGCTTTATAAAATAGCCACTATGAAGTGGCAGCATTTCAGCATATCGCAATAGAAGACACTCTGCGATGTGACCTATAATCCAGAACCGTCCGGCGGAGCATAAGTCCTATAAGGTGCATGTGAACGTACCATATGGAATTTTTTCTAAGTGAAAGCAAAATTAGCGTTATTCCCAAGGCAGCGGTATGCAATCACGATCATACGCACTCACCATATCACCGATACCTAAAGAGTAAGTCCTGATTATCACTTGGTTTTTTCGAGCTCGAAAATCTATGCTAGGTATCAATCCGCCTTCTGTCTTAATTATATAATTTGATAGAAGGAAGCGGTCAGGATCATCAATAATATGGTTAATACCGCCCCGTGTCGCAAATACATTGCAGATATTTGCCTGTCGTATCACGATGAGCTCTCCAGTGTCAAAGAGTCGCAGACCTGCATAATTTTCAACGTCACGTAATGAGTTAGCAAGTATCTCACCCAAATCTCTTTCGGGCAGTAACTCGCGTAATTCTACAAATTCCCTTTCATTTGAATCCCATCTACCTATTTGAAAGTCGTTATCAAACCGTATTGTCATTTTGAATCACTCCTATTTCACAATCTCGTATTTGAGATCTCGATGGATGTCGCTGTACGCGGAATTATTCTCTGATGGTTTTGCAACGTCTGCAATCTTACGGTATGTTCCACACGAAAGTAAGACTGTGTCTGCGCCAGCACCGAACAGTGCTCCGTATATTTCTAAAGGAGAAGTATGACGTTCAGCTCTTCGCAATTCTGGCAAAGTTCCATCGAGCGTATCAAACTTCAGAACTCGAGAATACATAATTTGACCGAATCCAATTAAGTGCCCATATGGAGGTTCTGTTACTACTGTCTCAATTGTGACTGCGACCTGCTTCGCTAGGTTTTTTATTTCAGTTGGTTGCGAGTTGTTCATTTTTCCTCTTGCAGACAATGCTTGTCTTAGTCACTAAGTAGTGATTCTGGT
>CAZGJY010000037.1:0-8145 GCA_964525725.1 uncultured Methanosarcinales archaeon
GACATACCCACATGACACAGCAACATAAAGAATCATTCAGTGCCGGCGGCGTTGTCTTCAATAAAAATGGAGACATCTGCGTCGTGAGCCAACGCGGTGTCATGTGGTCTTTACCAAAAGGACATCTTGAAGTTGGAGAAGATGCGCTCACGACAGCAAAACGTGAGACTGCGGAAGAGTCTGGCATCACGCAGCTAAAGCTCATTTCTAAACTGGGAACATATTCGCGCTATCGTCTTGGAAAGAACGGCAAGTCTGATGACAAGAAAACGCTCAAATACATCACACTCTTCTTGTTCACGACAGAGCAAATGGAACTCGCACCGACTGATCCAGATAATCCAAGCGCAAGATGGGTTCCAATCGACGACGTTGCACCGCTATTGACGCACCCTAAAGATAAAGAATTCTTTTTGGAACATAAAAACGAAATTTGGGCGATGATTTCTAAAGAAAGAACAGAAAAATAAAAAAGCTAGTTTGAAAAATAATTCAGACATCTATTCTATTTTGACGAGCTCAAGCTCGAAATTAAGCGCTTTGCCAGCCATCGGATGATTGAGATCGAGCGTAACACTGTCTGCAGTCACAGCCGTGATTGTCGCAGGGAATTGCATGCCATCTGGCGCACGAACACCGAGCATCATACCGACTTTTGGCTCTTGATCCTGCGGCAATTTGTCGCGCGGTACCTGCTGCATAAGCTCAGGCCGATGCGCACCATATGCTTCTTCTGCAACGATGCGGATCTTCTTCTTTTCGCCGACAGCCATTCCTGTGATGCCCGCGTCGAACCCTTTGATGACTTTTCCTTCACCAATCTTGAACGAAATAGGTTCACCGCGAGTTACCGATGAATCAAACACTGTGCCGTCGTCAAGCGTGCCAGTATAATGAACCGACACGACATCTCCTGATTTTGCTGCCATGAAAAAAGAAAAACAATAGATGATTTAAAAATTATTCTGTAATTGTGCCAGCATCATACCGGCGCCCAAAACCGTGTGGTTAATTAACAACGACATCTTTGGACTGGCTGTAAACAGTACCATCAGCAAGTTGAACATCAGTTATCCATTGGATTGTACCTGAAGCAGGATAGGTATAGGGAGATGCCGAAGTCACCCTATTTGATCCGACTTGCGTCCATTTAGGACTTGGATTTGTTGAAAGGTGAATTCTCCACTGCGTTATCACTTGAGATGATGAAGCATTCACGCCTAATAGGTAGGTGCTACCAGCTTGCGCAACACCGTCAAATTCTGGACCATATGTTATTGCAGTTGTAGCTGCAGGCACTGTTACTCCTTGCGAAGCTGCAATAAACGTTGATGCAACAACATTGCCATTCAGATAAAGTCTAAGTGTCGAATCGTCATACGTTGCAAATGCATGATACCATGTATTCGCAGAGAGTGAGCTCATAGGCGTTTCTGCAGTATAATACTTTGTGCCGACACGAACTATAGCACATAACGTATTTGATTGGCAGACACCGTATGGATCATTCAATACAAGCCCATAACCGCCACCTTGCACTGCTGAAAGTATTCGCTGTGACTTTGTTGTGTCAGTCGTGCTGAAAAATCCGCCGAATGAAATAAGTTGAGATTGCAACGAAGGATTATATGGCACATTCACAAAAATATTTGCACCGTCGAATTTCAGTGCACCATCAATTTTTCCAGGTACCCATCTGATGCAACCAGTGCAAGTATCTGAGCCCATGACTTCTCCGTTATTTGAGAATCCTGAATAATCAGTTACAGTTGATCCCAACGTTTCGTCTAATTTCCACCAGCCCACAAGATTTGCAGTTCGAGTATTTTGCTGCGCAGTAGCTAACGCAGAAACTTCTGCGTCAGATAATGCCGCATTATAGACGCGGACATCATCAATCATTCCTGAGAATGCATTGCCATCCGTGCAACCGCCAGTTCCAAGTTCATAACCAATGCATAAAGGATAATTTCCGGAGTAATTTACAGGATTGCTTGGAATAAAGGTAGTTGAGGAACTTTGCACTGTTGAAGCTGCAACTGTGGATTGATTAGCGTTGCCTTGTGTTGCGGATGCGCTCAAAGTAGATGTAGTTGCCGGCGGTTCAGTCACTGCGTTTGGAGATTTATCGGGCGGGTATTGTTCAAGATATGCTTTGAAAATGCTATCAGCATCCCCTTTTATCACAACAATTTTTGAGCCAGATACCCAAAATGAAGAGATGAGTTGGTTGTCGGTATAGATGTTATAATACAATTGCTGGAGAGATGCATTATACTCTCCATCTATCACAGTTGAATTATCAGAGATTGAATTGATCGAGTTCACCACACGAGCAACAATATCTTGTGGTTGAGCACTAATAACTACTTCGACATCTATATCGTCCGAATAGTCTGCTTGATAGATATCAGCCATTATCGGACTGACCGTATCGTTTCCGAATAATTGTTGATTGAATTCAGCAGAAGACTCTAAATATTGCCAATTGCCAATATTACTTTCGATAAGATATTGCGGGTAACTTTCAGCCGACCCTTGCACGTACAAGAATCCATTGTTGTTGCTCATATTCTTTTCTTGCACGGCGCCATCTGAGTTGACATTCAAAAACACATAATAATTTGCCGATTTGCCAACATTATCAAAATGATGGGAATAACATTGTTCTTGAACTTGCGAATTTGCGAATTGTAGATTAAGATTTTGCATCAAGTTGCCTTTGTTCGCATTTATCTGGAAATTTCCCGAGAGATCCGGCGAATCATAATTGGCGTATGTATCATCATATGCTCCTTGATACGTGCTTTGTGTTGATACAGCCCAGCCGATTTGAAGCTTGTCAGTATACTCTCCGTTAAGATTCTTCACACAGGCAAATGCGTCCAATGAATTATCATAACTATTGTAAGTGCCAGTAAATGTGTTACTTTCAACAGCAAAATCAGGAAGACAGTCGTTACAAGTTCCAATAAGCTTTTCGTTGAGACTGCAAACACCATCATCAATGCAAGCAGATGGTTGAATTGCGCTACAACCACTGAGAGCGAACAACAACGCGATGAACAAAAATAGAATGATAAGTTTTTGGGCAAAATTTTTCAAAAAAACACCTTTCCCGCATTTAGAGTGTATTTCTTTTTAAATTTATGCAAAAAACACGTCAGAATTCGCAGGGATAGAAACTCAAATACCATTCAACAATGAGAACGATTCTTTAAAATATTCTCATGCGAGAACAATCAAATGAGTGAAATCAAAAAAAAAGGAATTAAACGACAATGATTGTGTTGTACTACGATTAGATTTAACAATAACTAGTGCGCATGAAAATGTGAATTGATTCGCTTATCAGTATACTGCATTATTTACGCAAAATGGCACAACTACAAACAGTTATCCAAATAAGAAATCTTCAAAAGACGCTTGGTTCAAAGCAGGTTCTCAAAAACATTTCATTGGATATATATAACGGGGAAATAATCGGAGTCATTGGCGCTTCAGGCGCTGGGAAAACAACGCTATTCCGTACATTGGTGGGATTTTACGTTGCAGATCAAGGGGACATTTGGTTTGAAGGCAAGAATATCAAGACTGATGTTGGATTGATCCGGACAATAATTGGGTTTACATCACAAGAAGGATGTTTCTATGAAGAACTGACTTCTCTCGAAAACCTGAGATATTTTGGTGAACTGTACGGATTGGATGAATCACTCATTGCACAAAGATCCGCTCGTTTGCTTGAGTTAGTCGAGCTCAGCGGATCGGCAAATGTTATCGCGAGAAATTTATCAGGTGGCATGAAAAAACGCCTCGATGTTGCAATTGCACTTATACATGATCCGAGAGTACTCATAATGGACGAGCCAACAACCGGTCTTGATAACAAATTACGCAAGTCAATGTGGCAACTCATCGAACGAATCAACAAGAGCGGCACAACAATAATACTATCATCCCACATCATGGAGGATCTTGAGCATTTATGCAACCGCGTCTGTATGCTTTTTTCAGGCCAGCTTGTGGTTTGTGCAGCCCCGGCGCAACTCAAACAACTTTATTCACGCAATGAAGAAATCCATCTCGAATCTTATCCCGGAAATTATCACAAAATAATTATGGAAATCAAACGTCTCGGTTTACCTCTTTCATTGTATGCATTCCATGAGCACAAATTGGTCTTATACACACCGCAAGCCGAGATAATGCTGAAAACCGTGCTTGATATCATGTCTCAACAAAACGAGCGATTGATGGATGTAGATGTGAACCGACCATCACTCAACGAAGTATTTGAAGCTTTCTCGCAATACTATAATCAAGGAAAAAATAATCCGATAACTAAATCATGATAATTTACTTTTTCTCCCACAGACAATATACTAATGCACACCCATGAAAATAACGCGCATAATTCGGATTATAACTGCAATAGTTCGAAAAAATATCCGCAGGCTGACGAGATCAAAAGTCGCAGCACTCATGATCATACTCGGTCCTCTCATAATTATGATTCTTGCTGGGATCGCATTTGATCAAGCCAAGTTGTATGGTATAAAAGTAGGAATCTATGACCCCGCACCAAATAATATCACGACAGAAATTACGAAAAGTATTTCTGATCACGACTTCAAAATCATCCCATATACAACAGCAGATGGATGTGTGCAGAGTGTTCGCGATGGAGATACAAATTTATGCATAGAATTTTCAAAAAATAATGGTAGAGCCAGTTTGCAGTTCCACGTCGATTATAGCAAGCTCAATCTCGTATATACGCTCATCAACATATTAAGCAATGGATTACAATCACAATCATCTCAAATTAGCCTCGGACTGGCACAAAATCTATTCACACAGATTGGACAAACATCGCAGATAATACAAGATAATTCGAAGATAATCAACGATATGTACGAAAATATGGTCTCACTCAATGAGCACATAGACTCAATTTCGAGCAGTATTGATGCAGTGAATGTGACTTTGCCTACACTGCCAAATACAACGCAAACGGCGTCACAGTTAGAAGAAAGTAACGACCAAGTGAGCGGAATTCAATCTACCATAGATAGCCGTCTTCAAATATATCAAACTGAACTTTCACAATTAAACGGTACTGTGACACAGACTGATGCACAAATCGGCTCACTTGATGAGGACACAACAAACATCAAGTCTAATCTCTCAGATGTCTATTCTCGACTCAACTGTAATACTACTCAATATCTCTTCGATCAACTAGATTCTGCAGCGATTGCGCAGAAGCTTCAAGAAACGCCTGATTCAACGTGCGCACTAGTCTATTCGACGGAAAAAATGCTAACAGACCGCACAAGCTCAATATCTCAAGCTAAAACGCAAATGACTATGCTCAAAGAGCAGGTTGCACAGGCTCAGGGGGATTTAGTTACAACAAAAAGTTCTGTGAGCGACACCGCAAGCACAGCACAGATGAGAATCTCGCAGATTCAGACAGGTTTAATACAAGTTGAAGGTGTTCTTGGTGAAGCAAAAACAAGAACCGATCAACTTGCCTCTTTGAAAATGAATCTAAAATCAGAATTTTTGGGTATCCAAACAAACCTCAGCAATGGTATCTCTGATCTTTCAAAATTTAATCAATCGATAGCGCAAGTTGTCGCCACAATTAGCAATCTATCAGGAGGGAATGCAGAAGGGCTTGTGAATCCAATCGATGCATCAGTCCAGCCAATTTTGGCGAATAAAAATATCCTCGATTATCTGTTCCCATCTCTCCTCGTGTTTGTCCTCACAGTCACGGGAATTTTGTTGTCAGCAACAATAGTGATGAAAGAAAAAGCGTCGCCTGCATTTTTTAGAAACTTCATAACCCCCGTGCCAATAGCATTATTTGTGATTGGCTCATATATTACTGCACTCTTGATTCTTCTATCTCAAGCCGCAATTCTGTTCATCATTGGCAGTTTTGCGTTTGGTGTTGCCGTGTTCTCAAACTTTCTGCCCACAATAATAGTTTTGTTGCTCGCATGCTCGGTGTTCATCAGCATTGGAATGACTATTGGCTACTTTTTCAAAACAGAAGAGACAACAACACTCGCCGCAATCAGCCTGGCATGCGTACTGTTGCTGTTTTCCTCTTTAATCGTACCTATAGAAAATGTAAAAACAGGACTCGCATTCATTTTACAAGCAAGCCCGTTCGTGATTAGTGATACTGCATTGCAAGGCACACTTATTTTTGGAAGAAACTTGCTTTCATTGTGGCAACAAGTTCTTGCACTCATAGTGTATGTCGCAGGATTCTTTTACCTATCATACATAACGCTCAACCACTCTATGAGAAAACTAGAGAAAGATTAAAGAACATCGACTCGGAATTTGCCGACTTTCGCGTCGTCTGATCGCAAATTCTTTATCTCGAATTTCTTATGACCTTGTTTTGCTGCATGAGCTTTTGCTGCGTCAAGCGTGCCTGTGTAGTGTACTGAGACTGTGTCTCCCGCTTTAGCTGTTTGTGCCATAATTCCTTGAAGGATGAAAATGGGGCATAAAAATTAGATTGTTAATGAGCAAAATAGCTTAAGTTTTAGAAAATAAAAAATAAATTTAATCTTTGAGTCGTTTTACTAAAGAAGGAGCATACAGCATTCTCGAACCTTCATATGGTTCGCCTGGTCGAGGGAATGTGCGATATACTTGACCGCCTTCGTTGAATTCGCGAAGGTCAAGTCCGATGATTCCGTCTTGGAGCACGTCAGCGGCGATTCGTTTTGGATCCGGAAACACTGCGATTTGGCAATGATAATCAAGGCCATTCTCGGGAGCAAGGTCATCAACGCTGCGGTCAACAACATTTCCCCTCACATTGCGGTTCAACAGAAAAACAAGCGAAGGTGATGCGGCAAGCCACTTTTTGCCAAATTCCGGCGAAAAAAGATTGTATGCGAATGCGACTTGAAAACCAAGTGTGCCTTTTGAGTGAGGTTGTCCTTGTGGAACAGAATCCATATTTGCTGAACCATAATACTCTCCCGTAACTGGTGCAGTAGTATCGTATACGTTAGTGAATTGGCCCAGGCTACTTTTTGTGCTAACTCCTGTTATGTAACCAGTTCCATCGCGACTTCTGAGTTCGTGATTGTTTGGTGCGTAAGGCCGAAGACCGATTGGCACTGCGCGAAATTGTACTGAGATATCTTTGATTTCTTTCAACTTGTTGCCGTTCGGCAATTGCAGAGGAGCGTCTAAAGAAAATCCGGGAATTGTCAATTCATAATTCATATTGCACCTATCCCCTTTTATTAGAATAAGGAAACAAAAACTATTCATAAATCTAACGATATTATTTAAGAAAAATGTGCACCGCTTTCTAAAAAAGTTAGAATAAAATGAAAAGAATTACAGAACGTCGACTCGGAATTTGCCGACTTTCGCGTCGTCTGATCGCAAATTCTTTATCTCGAATTTCTTATGACCTTGTTTTGCTGCATGAGCTTTTGCTGCGTCAAGCGTAGTAAACGTCTTTGGTCTTGCTGCTCGTTCTCGACCGCCTTTGACGATTCGTTCTCGCTTCTTTAAGTGGACTGACATAGTGTATTCACCGATTGTATATTGTATAGTGCATTATAATATAGTGCGATATATTGCAACCAATACATTCGAGAAACGATGGACTCTTTATAAAGATTATCGTCAAAGAATCACACTTATCTGCTGAACTTGATCCGTGAATTCGCCAGATCCAGTCTGACTTCGCCCACATCGGGAGCATACCGAACCAAACGCGAGCCAAGCTCCAATGGAACGTTATGAGAATTAGTGATGCCGCGCAGACCTGCAAGATCAAACTCATAGCTGCCGTTTATGCCACTAACTCTTTGTCCAGCATGTGAATCAATAAGATAGATTACATCATGAACGAGAATATCGAGCCGTTGTGGTGATGCTTTCAAAACCAAAGGCAAGTCTGCAGATGGCTTTTGATCATCACGAATACTCACTACTCGAGTCAAAAAACTCAAATTAGGTTTAGTCGACTCAATCGCTTTTAGATTGTATGTCGGTGTGTCTCTCAATTGAGGAAGCACATCATTATAATGATTGTATCCAGTTCGTACAATTTCAAAACCTTTACCTAAAGACATTCCAACGTCGAGG